>JAFGIT010000135.1 GCA_016929465.1 Candidatus Coatesiibacteriota bacterium
GCCAGGACGGAGGCGATTGCCAAGCGCTGTTTTTCGCCGCCGGAGAGTGCGGCAGGCTCTCTATTTTCGAATCCAGCAAGGCCGACGAATTCGAGGCACTCCTTTATTCGGGCACGAATCTCACCCGGCTCGACGCCTAGGTTCTCTGGACCGAAGGCTACTTCCTGCTCGACGTTTGTCGAGAAGAGTTGGTTCTCGAACTCCTGAAATACAATCCCGACCGCACCCGCCAGTTCTGAAACCCCATGTTCTCTGGGTATCAGTCCATATACGTTGAGGGAGCCGGTCAATTCGCATCGTTGGAAGTTCGGGATAAGGCCATTCAGGCACTTCAGGAGAGTCGATTTCCCGGCACCGGTGTGCCCGACCAACGCGACTGCTTCACCACGTTCGAGCTCGAGATCGATCCCTTTGAGTGCTTGTGATTCGGAGCCTTGATATCTGACCGTCAGGCCTTCTGCTTCGACGATTAGATGGTGGTTATCGGACGGGTCCTGGGCATCCGTCCTCGGGCCTTCACCGCTGTCATTCACAGCATCAGACATCCAATAAAGATGGCTGCAACGAAAGGCGTGACGATGAGTTTGATGCTCTCGGGGGCTTGCCCAGCATTCAGCATCAGACCACATGCGAGGCCGCCCAATGCACCGGCTATGACCAGGAATGGACCCACAACCTGTGGCAAAAGCCCGCTTCGTGGCTGGCGTTCGGGCATTATCTGCGAATGAAGAAGGCCCATGCGTGCGACGCGCTGAAATAAAAGCGCGAAGACAAAGGGATATAGGGCCGCCATAATCGTGTTGTTGGTTGATATGGCCGATCCCAGGACCGCGAATGGGACCAAACCGAGCAAGTCAACTCCCCAGGCAATAATCACCCCACAGGAGACTGCCGCGAATACTCCGACGAGCATCTTTTGGAAGTAATTCGCGTTCGCTGGCAAGCTTCTGAAGATGTTCTGAAGGAGTTTATAGGGCAAATACCCGAGCATGAAGTTGCCGAGAAAGCCCGGAATGCTGCCCAGACCGAACATCCCGCCGAAGAGATCACCGACCACGTTGCCGATTGCTGCCCCCCACGCGGCGGCGGGGCCGAAAAGGAGCGAGCAGAATAGCGGGACGAGCGCAGCGGGCCTGATCTCAGTGAAGCCTGGCACCAGAATGAGCCCCTTGAATGGAAGCAGCAGGCATACATAGAGAGCTGCAATCACTGCTGTCAGGACGATCATCCTTGTATTCGCCCACATCGAGAAGAGCTCCCTGTTACCCGGCATTCATCTGTCCTTTCAACTCGCGGTATGCGTATGTCTTGAATGCTTTCACAACCTCGGGATCAAATTCATCACCCGCACCGTTCTCTATCAAATCGACTGCCTTCTCGAATGGCATGGGGTCTCGATATGGTCTCTTGGAGGTCACCGCATCGAATACGTCAGCGACGGATATTATCCTCGAGCCGAGCGGCACTTCGTGCCATTTCAGTCCATCCGGATAGCCCTTGCCGGACATCTTCTCATGGTGATGAGCTGCGATGTGCGGGATTCCCTCCAGGCTCTTCGTGAAGGGTATCCGACGCAAAATCTCATAGGTCTGCTTTGCGTGCTCCTGAATGTGCATCCTCTCATGCTCGGTGAGGCGACCGGGTTTCCGCAGCACCTCATCGCGGACCCCGATCTTGCCTATGTCATGGAGCAGGCCGGCGAATCGGAGCTGGCGAAGTTCCTCCCCTTCGATCCCCATCTCCTTGGCGATGCCAACCGAGATATCGGTGACCCTCGCCGAGTGACCAGCTGTATAGGGGTCCTTAGCGTCGATCGCAGCCGCGAGTGACTCGAAGAACTTCTCCAGCATCGTCTCTTGTGCCTCGTATAGCATGGCGTTCTCGAGTGAAACGGAGGCGAAGGAGCCGAGCAGTCTTATCAGCCGCTCGTCCTCCTCATCGAACGGGCCGCCCGATTTATTCAGAACTTGCATGACCCCAATCACATTTCTCAGCTTGTCCCTCAGCGGGGCGGTAAGCATGTTTCTCGTGACATATCCGGTCAGTTTGTCGATGTTTTTGTCGAAGCGAGGGTCTGAATAAGGCTCGGGGATATTTATCAATTCACCGGTCATCGCGCATGCGCCGGCGATTCCCGAATCTATCGGGATTATGATCTCTTTGATTTCCAGCTGCGTGGCAATCATCGACTTCAGATGAAGCCGATCGACATCGACCAGGTATATCGTGCTTCGGTCCGCGTTCATGAGGCGCTTGCTCTTATCCAGAATCAGGAGCAGCAGCTCCTTGAGTCGGACCTCGGCCGATAGCATATAGCCAATGTGAATCAGCTCCGAGAGCCGGTCCACCTTCTCCTTCAATCGTTCTCGATCCAGGAATGCATCAGCGAGATACGTCCTGATGTCGCCCTCGGTATGGAGCTGAGAGAGGTCGGATCGGAACGCCTCGGAAAGCGAGCTCTCTATGAGCTTTATGAAACTCTCAACCAATTGCTCGTTCGCCAAATCTCCCTCCTTGTCATAAACTCGACGAGATATTGCCATCACAATTGTGGCCATGTCAACGAGAACGGCAGTCGGGAGGGGACAGCACGAACGGTTCACAACCGTCAGGCAGAGATGCGGGGACTCCTGGCAAAACGGAGGAGATAAAAATACTGAATAAGCCAGAAAGAGCCGTGCACCCACCTTTGACCGTAGGCCCCCGCGTGCCAATCGCAGCCAGCTCCAGCCAGGCGGCCCTGCGGCACACGAAAGGGTCTGCTTACCGCTGCTCCCTTCCGGGCCTGACGGGGTTCACAGATTCTCGTTGCGTAGGACCCAGCCTTCAACACCGCTTACGATGGTCAGACCAGATAACCTGCCGGCCGGGGGCGGGAATTCGACCCTGCTATAGCGGATTGCAGGTTCAGGGCACCGCTGGCTCCCCGTCTAGCACGGCTTTTTTTGGCTCTATTTAATAAATAGGCAGCTCCCACCAAGATTACTACAAGGCTCGAGCGTCTCCGGATCGAACAGCATTATATAGAACGCATTGGATCCATCCGGACAGACAGATGTATCGATTGTGGTCAGCTCGTAATTCTCGAGTGCAAAACCGGACTCGAGCGTGAAAGGTATCAGATTGAGCCCCGATGTCCAATCCGGGTAGCTGAATACTTCGCCCTGTGCGGAGACGAATGCTATCGCAAATAGCACCTCCCGGGCCCCCTCATTATTCATACAGGTGATCTCCAGCCCGACGTTCCTGTTCGGGTAGGAGAATCTCGGGACGGAAAGACCGACATGAATCGGTGGCTCGAGCGGTTGAACCGGACCGCCGATCTGGAGCGATGGATCGCCGAAAGAGACGTATTCCATCACCGTCTTCACGTCGTAAACCGACGGCGACCACCAGCTATTAATATAGCCCTCGAGACCCTTCAGGAACATCTCACCGACCGAGCGGTGACCGTCCTTATACGCCTTCAACATCAAACGGCTCAGCTTAGCGGCGTAGTAGAGATTCCAACTGGTGCCGGATCCGGCTCCATACGCAACGCGAGTGGCCCCGGTATAGGCGATGGCGCCGCCATCGACGCAGTTCAAGAACTGCTCGCCAATGCTATCGCCTATCGACGGGAACTGGGGATGCTCCCAATTCTCATTGTCGAAACCAGCAGTCTCGCATGATGGCGCGGTGATGAACGGCATCACATCGGCATTCGTGAGATCAGATATCTGATCCGAGAACAGGTAATTCCCCATACCAAAGGCAAATGCTTCGTAAGTGCCATGCCCGATGTAGGTCGCAAAACCGCAACCTTCATTGATATGGCTGATAACGCTGCGATCGGACAGCGAGGCATTGCGATCAAAGGTAGTGGTGGTATAGAGCCTTGCGACCGAATAATTCGAGAATATGTCCGATGCAAGCTGCTCGCACGCATATTCACCTTCCGCGTCAGGCCCGGAGATAACAGAACCGCAGAGGACAGCCCGTTCGAAATTCGGCGAATTCTCGTCGATGTTGAGCTCATAATTAATTATCTGCGAGACCATGATGCCGAGATCGACCGCCCTTCCTGCCGGCAATCTCGAGAACATGACATCAGGCATCAAGTCAACGTGGTCCGCGTTGGGTTGGGAGGAGGAAGACTCACCATAGATTCCGTCTCCATCCGTATCCCATGTGCAAAGGACACCATCGCTATCAAAAAGGTCAGCATAGTAGAGGTCGGCTGGAACAAGGCGACCGTCCGTCACATTCGAGTAATCGTCGTAGTTGTCGAATACTTCGGCGTATCGCACCGGGAATAGGTCCGCATCTCCTACCCCGAGGACGTATCGGGTCCCGTGGTCTTTGACGTGCTCCGATATGAAGTACTTCAGCTTGGCTGCGTCGTCCTCTCCGAATGGATTTGCGATCGCATCCCCGAGGGTCACTAGAACTGTCCTTACTCCCAGGAGATTCTTATGTGTCACGAATCCTGTGAGGATGTCTGCAAACTCATCCGGAGCGATTATCAGCAAATCCCACACATCATCGTCACCGTCCTTGGTGCGGCGGTCGTTCTGGACCTCATCCGTATAGGAAATGCCTATAACTGCAGATCGAAGCGACTGCGCCTTCATCTCATCCGCGAGATACCTGACGGGATATATGCACACGGTGACGAACTTCTTGAAATTCCAGTCCTCGACATCGCGGCCGCCGCTGACATACATCCGTGCCCAATCAGCTGGAAACCACGCTGAGGCGACGAAATCGGGATTCGTTTCGGGCGTGAATAACGCCGGGTCTGCGAGGGGCATGGGGCCGTCTGAGACCTGAATTGGGCTCGCGAGAGTCAATTCGTCGAATTCGGCATTCTCTATGCTCAGTTCAGTTATCCTTGCTGTGTATGGCAATTTCAGGCTTATCGTCTTGTAGGGCAGCCGCGGCGTTTCGACCGCCTCGATGATCTGCTCGCATCCTCGGACTTCGATTGACTGAGAAGCGCCAACCTGAGTCAGAACGGGTCGAGAAAACTCGACAAATACTCTTGCCGAGTGATTCGGATCAGCTGCATTAGAATCCGCAACGCAAATTGCAGCGAATACGGAAATCAATGCCGCCAACACCAAAATTATGGTTCTATGTCTTGCTATCACTAAGATCTCTCCTGAATCTCTATAAGGTTAATCTGGGCCGGAACCCTGTCAATAATCATCTTGAAAGCAGTCGACTCATCAACTTCGACGTAAAATCTACTATTGCCATTAATCTAGCATATTGCATCCGCGTCGGTCCTAAAACACCAACAGCGCCGAGCACTTTGTTGTTGCATCCGTAAGAACCTGCAACAAGTGAACAATCATCTAGCTCCTGCAGGTCACATTCTTTGCCGATAAATATCTTCGGCCCGCCGCCTGAGAGGCACTCGTTCAGTATTCTCACGAGCCGGGACTTCTCGTCCATCGCCTTCAGGAGGCCCTTGAGTCGCTCGAGATCGGAGGTCCTCTCATTATGGATTATATTCTGTTTGGCGCCGACATAGACCTTCTCCGCCTCTTCCCTGGTAGGAAAGGCCTCCTTCGATATACGTAGAGCTAGATCGAGCAGAAGGTCAAAATGACGCCTCTCATCCTCCATCTGGGCCTGAACCTGCTCCCGGATCCTCAAGAGGGAGTGGCCCTTGAAACGGTCATTGACCAGGCGAGAGAGCTTGTCCAGCTGCTCCTGAGAAATCACCTCATCGAGCGTTATGATCTTGTTCGTGATGATTCCATTCTCGGCAACAATGACCGCGAGGATTCGGCGATCGTGAACGTGCACGAAATCAACGTGCCGACATATAATCCCCGATAGGTCTATGAGTGAGACGATCCCCGTCTGCTTGGTGAATGTCGAAAGGAGTTCGGAGGTCTGCTTTAAGAGAAAGTCTATCGAGAGCGACGTGTCATCCCCGTAGTGCTCGGAGATCATATCCCTCTCGGCCTGAGTAAGAGCCTCCCCTTGCATCAGGTAATCGACGAAATACCGGTAGCCCTTGTCCGTCGGAATGCGACCCGAGGACGCGTGAGTCTGGCCTATATAACCCTCGTCCTCCAGGTCAGCCATTATGTTCCTTATCGTCGCCGGGCTGAGACCGAGATCGGTGACCTTGGAGGCAGTCCTGGAGCCGATGGGCTCATTGGTGTCTATGTAATGCGCGACAACGCTTTTCAAAACCTCTCGCTGCCGCGGATTCAGGCTTTCGCGATTCATGTCTTCTTCCGGTATCTCCTATGCAAGCGTCTGATCATATTCAGCACTAATCTAATATGTCCTACCGTAGATGCTTCGTCAAGATTGCGACAGAGATTCCGCGAGATCTGGTCTTGAGCGCTCATCGGCCCCCGATGGGGTCATAGAACGATAGATGAGGGGGAAGAGACGCTCTCGAGGAATACGGCATCGTCCTTCGCTTAGTCACGGCTCTCTTGTCTCGCATCCTGATAATAGCTGCAGAAAGACGATAGGAAGCACCTATCGCACTTTGGGGATCGGGCTTTGCAGATCATGCGGCCCAGGCGGATCAGATTCATGTGAAGGTTATATCTGTCCTTCCCGGGGACGATGCCCTCAAAAAAGGCCTGCATTTTCTCACGCGTGGGAGATTCAGCGTCGAGCCCAATCCGCCTCGAGACTCTGAACACATGTGTATCGACTGGGAAGGCTGCCTTATCACAGGCGAATAACAGCACACAAGCGGCTGTCTTGGTTCCGATACCAGGGAAGGCGGTCAGGTACCGGTAACCCTCGCTCAGAGACATGGTGCATAGAAAACCCATCTCGAGTGTCGGGTCCTTCTTCTTTATCTCGGCGAGCACATTTGCGATTCTCCTCGCCTTCGTGGGGCCGAGACCGGCTACTTTGATCAAATCGACGATCTCCTCGTGGTCTGCCTGTAGGACCAGGTCCCAATCTGGAAAGCGGGCCTTCAGCCGCTTGAATGCGGCGAAGGAATTAACGTCCGTTGTGTTTTGCGAGAGGATGGTGAGGATCAGCTCGTCGAGCGGAGACCGTCGTGGTCTCCGCTCGGGCAAGCCAAAGTTATCTATCAGTTCAGTATTGACGAGTGCAATCAGCCGTTTCTTTTCAAGATCGTCTTCATGTCGATTCGTTTTACTGAGCCTCGGTAAAGGTGATCCTATGGCCAGAAAGTGCCTTCCACGGCCTATCAAACACATGATTGGCGACGGTCATCAGTGAATAGAGACCTATCTCTTGATCGACCATTGAGAAGCCAGAGTAGAAGCTCGCCGTCATAGCATGCATTGCGAATGCGTAATTATCGCCCACGTACGGTGACGGCGATAGGAGTGAATATGCTCCGGGGACCCATGCCCCACCGGGATTCATGGTGAAGTACTCACCGTTTTCGAGTAGGAAAGCCAGGAGAAGATCGGTTTCTTCGGCTTCGTATCCGAAACAAGTATAAAGCCCGATCACCGTCAGCTCAGTCCCTCTATCATATTCGCCATTTCGGTTGGTGTCGGTATATGGCTCGCGCTCGGAATCCCATTGGCCATTCTCGTTGAGATCGGTAAATGGTTCTCCTTTATCGTATCTGCTGTTGTAGTTCTCGTCGATGTAAGGTTCGCCTGGATCCCAATAGCCATTGTGATTCTCATCCGTGAATGGCTCGGTGTCGCCGCATTGCCCGTCTCCATCGAGATCCTCGAACGGCTCGCCGACGTCCCACACCCCATTGCCATTAAGATCCCCGAACTGCTCGGCTACAAAATAGGTTTTTAAGCCATTTCTATCCTTGGCTGGTTCCGAGAGGATTACCCGACAGACAGCCCCGACTTCTTTGCCACCAAAGACGCCCATATCGATGTCGGACATGTCGTAGTTCGACTCATCGGTTCCATCGGGCAGTCGGGGATCGCCGGTGCCAATGCACGGCGAGCCATTTGCCAGGTGAAAATCCATACCATCGGGATCAACGAATAGCGGATCCTCGCCAGTTATCGTGGTGTCCGCATCGAGGACCACATTATCAATGTCTTCCCCGTTATCATAGAGGCAGCAATATTCAATCCGTAGTCTCTCGACAGCTGAGATACCGATTCCGCATTCGGTGATTATATTGTTGCGGAACAGCTCGGCCGCATCTGACGAATACCAGTAAGCGCCGACGGGAAATCCGACAATCACGTTGTTGCGGATAATAGGCTGCGTATAGCTTGCGACCGCAACACCATAGACTTCATCATTGGCTGTGCTATTGATGATGAAGTTATTGCGAATAGTCGGCTCGCAGGGGACGTCTGTATCCGTTCTGCAGTAAACTCCGGCGTACCCGTTGCCCTCGATCACGTTGTGCATCGCCTGGGCCTGGCAACCGTGCTCGAAATACAGCCCATAATAGTTGTTATCAACCAACCTGTTCCCGATTATGTAGGGATTGGCGGAATCAGTGTTATAGCGCTGATCGTAAGCAGTAATTTGGCAGAGCATCCCCGTGCGATTTCCTGTGCTCTCACAGTTCACCACCATGGATGTCTCGCTCTTGCCCCGGAAGCAGATACCGGATGCCTTGCTGTTTCTTACCGTGAGGTCGCGGATGATTGTGAAAGGTGCATTGACTATGAAGATATCATAGTTGCCCTTCGAGCCGTCGATGATGGTCTTGCCCATTCCCTCGCCGCAGATTGTTATCGACCATCTAACAGGCTTAACATAGCCAATCTCGCCAAACGAGATGGACGTCTCATAGTAAGTGCCTTCTCTGATGAACACCGTATCCCCTGTGTTGGTCGCATAGACCGCATCCTGGATCTTCAGGTAGTCATCCGGAACGACAATGGTCCGACCTTCCACAACAACTGGGACCATAAGAGCGCAGATCATCGCTGCGAATAGCGTGAAAAACCAAACTCTCATAAAAGCCTCCTGTCTGCATAAATGTTTGGCTACAATATCGTTAAGCATTCTACGAGCGTCCCAACTCCTGTCAAGCGCTTTTGGCTCAAATCAACATCAATCTGGAGACAATTCGCTCGGAGACTCCTGCCTTCGGAACGTCGGTCAGGAGCCTTCTATTACAGAACGAAAGCGCCTCAGCATTCTCGAAAGCGTGCACCCGGCAAAGAGACAGATGAACGGATACAAAGGAATGCTATATCTGGACAATGAGCGAGTCAGAACATAACCGGACCAGAAGTAGAGGATGAACAGCAATGTGAGAGGTACTATCCCACCGCCGGTTCTCCTGCAGAATACCAGTGCGGCAATTGCCATGATAACATAGAGGAGATTCTGCAGCACGCCGGTCCATACAATCGCCCTTGCTCGTCTGGGGCCAATGACCACGTTGTATGCAATGTTGTCTAAGAGCGACAGCCTTGGGTAATCAATGAATATAATTCCGGTCTTGAGTAGTGCTCGCCTGGGCAGATCGGACAAGTTCTTGATGAACACCCGCTTCCCCTCCTCGAAGAAGTATCTGTTTCGCTCTATCCAGCCCATCTTCTCCGCCTTCTCGAAAACCTCGGGGGACAGCGCTGGTTTCGCGATACCCTCCGGTGGCACGAGTTCCTCATCCGCACCGGTCAGGAAGTTGAAGCCAAAGAGCGTGCCGGTTGGAATGAATGCATCAAACCTGATGTAATTTCTGATTATCCAGGGAGCGATGACGGCGAGGAATGCCGCGACAGCAACGGCAGATAGCGCCAACTTCCTTCTGAAAGTGACCCTTGTGAACATGAGCAGGCCGACTACGAGTATCACTACCATTTGGGCTGCCGACTTGCACATCGTCGCGATGCCTAAGATTGCTCCTGCGGCCAATGCCCAGCCGATGTTCATCTTCTCCAGCAGCTGCAGGATGATAACGACCGACACGCCGATGAGAAATGCGAAAAGCGTATCCGGATATAGCACCCCGCAATGCACCGCAGACGGCAGGTGAAGGGCGAGCAGCATTGCGCCCAAAAACGCCGCCCACGAGTCGTTGAGGTATTTTCTGCCAAGATAGAACACGATGAGAGATAGAGAAGCTGACAGCAGGATGTGTGCAGCGACGACCGCCTTATTCGAATCGCCAAAAATGGCATAGAGCGCGGCGATAAAATAGCCGTAGAGCGGCACTCTTATGGGCAGTTCGGGCTCTCCTGGAGCCGATGCATTCAACAGATTTCCATCACGAATGTTGCGGGCCATGTTCACGTATTCGCTGGCATCCAGAACTGCGGGAGGTATTCCGAAGAATGTCACGAAGGCCACCCTTGCGAGTACTGCGACGGAAAATATCAGGATAACGGCAGTGATCGGCTTGATTGAGGTCATTCCGGACTCACGCCTTTCCTGTGGAAAACATATATCGGCCCTTCCTGATAGATGAGATCGAAACCATCGAGCGAGCTAGTATTCTTGACCGTCTCGACGATTGGCGTCTCCCACCAGGTAGTGATTTTGGCGACATCGACAATTGCGTATTGAACGGCCCCCGGCGCAAGAGCATTCTCACCAAGGAAGTAGACCTCATTCCTGGATGCGAGGTGAGGGAGCATGTAGCGCGGAGCCGTCGCCGGAACATGAGAGGGGACCATCTCCAATGCAGCTTTCTGCGCGTCGAAATATGGGTCCTTCTTCATTTTGAATGCCCCCCACCAAACGGGAGTGTAGATGACTGCAATCACGAATGCCAGAACCGCAAGGGAGAGCGACAGCATACGTCGCCCACCGCCCCCTATTCTGGCTATGGTCACGGCAGTTGCCGGAGCGAAACACGACGACGGGAGAATCCCGTGGTGGAATGTGATTGGGACCTCCCAATTCATCAAACCGCAGACTACGAACGCCGGGGCCAATCCCATTAGAGAATAAAGACTCCCGAATGGGAGCAAGAAGAAAAATGGCGCGAACATATAGAAGGCCAGTTCCTGCTTCGCGACCTGGGATAGGTTATCCAGCAAAATCGATGGATTCCGAAGCGTCTCCATCGCAAGTCCAGAAATGGACCGGATGTATGGGTAACGGACAACCATCATGTTATCTGCCGCCCGGAAATTCGGGAATAGGATCGCGAAAACGAGAACAATCCACAGGATGTTGACGACAGCGGGAGCGATAATCCACTTCCTGGCCCTTCGCTGCAGCAAGGCGAGCACCGGGAACATCAGCATGATAAAGGGGACGTTTTCCTTCAATCCGCTGCTGAGGACCATGAAAGTCATGAACCAACCGAATCGCCCACGCTCGAAGAAATAGATGGAAGCCGGCATCAGTAGCGTTGCGAAGATTATAGGATGGAAGCCGGTGTAATTCTGTGCGATGGCCGTTGGGATGAGAAGATAGGCGACTGTAAGAAGCAAACTCTCCAATGCTTTGAGGCGGGTCCTCACTAGGGCGAAGAATGGCACAGCTGCAAGGCCCATGATGAGAGTCTTTATGACCAAGAACACTGCTGCTGTCCTGAAAATGAGGAAGAACGGGAGGACAATCAGCTTGGTCGGCGCGAAGTGGTCTCCGATCAGCTCATACGTCTGGCCCCCGGATTGAGTATGCAATCTCGACAGGAAGAAGTGGCCCTGCGAGAAGCTATACTGTGCGGTCGTGAACCTCGAGAGGTCATGCCAATTGCCGAAGATGTAAAAGTCCCAGAGCCCGGTTGCCAGGAAGAATGCTATGTAGAGAGCGACGATGCCGGCCAGGATCCTGATCCTGTTCCTTTCTATTAACTGGTCGATTCGGGCGCGGCGATCGGAATCGAGCTCAATCCGAATGAAAAGCCCCGCCGCGAGAATCAGGCCAAATAGAAATGCTTTGGGACCCAGATTGTCGATATACGATGAGAAATACGCCCTCTTCGATGCGCCGAAATGTGGCATGAAGAGCGGAATCGTGATCAGGGCAAATGCCGGAATTAATGTCAGCCCCACATCTCCTCCAATGCCTTCTCGGGAGTGGGGAGCCGCCGGTCTTGCAGAAAACCTGCAAAGCGCGGATGTGAGAATCGCGCCGGCAAGCGCAAAGAGTAGCGTCCTCCAGGGCGAAGGCATCCCTGCGCAGACACCGGGGAAAAACCAGGCGAAATACGCACCGATCACGGCGCCGGCGAGGCCGGAGATCATCAGACCAACTCTATCAATCTGTCTCATGCTTATTTTAACAGGCAACCTATTCCTAATTTGAAGCGCTCGATGTCCTACGTCGAACAAATAGATGCACAAGCTTCCTGAAAAGCTAGGTCAGTGTCAATATGTCCGCTGAATTATCGATCGGCGGAGAGGACTTGGCGTCCATCAGGGACCGGTCAGCCCCGGAGCGATATGCTCATCTGGAAAGAGGTGATCCTGAATGATCTTCAGAGCCTCGACGACTCTCGGCCCCTGTCGCGTGGCGAGGTCCGGGTCGAGGGAATAGACCCTACCGTTCTTGATTGCCGGGATGTCCTTCCAACGCTCCAATTGCCGCAGGTCAGCAAGAACTGAAGCATGGCTGCCGTGACCTGTAGCCAGAATCACATCGGGGGCGGAGGCGATGATGGTCTCCAGACTCAACCTCGGATAGCGGATTGGATTGCTGCCGATGACGTTGTTTCCTCCCGCTATCTGAACTAGTTCTCCTATGAAGGTCTGAGTGCTAGCGCTGACGATGGGCTTTGTATCGAGAGTTATCAGCACCTTCGGCCTTCCTCTGGCCTTTCCGAGCTTCTCCGCGCTTGCCCTCACATTCCTGACAGACTGCTCGATATTCGCGACAAGCCCGTTGGCGCTATCCTCTCTTCCGAGCAGTTTGCCTAATTGGCCTATCGCCTTCAGAAGGCCCTGCATGTCATTCGGAAACACGCAGAAAACCGCAATGCCAAGCGATCGCAGTTTATTGATGTCAATCTCCGAGTTACCATCCATCGTGGCCAGCACGATATCGGGAGTGAGGGATGCGATCATCTCGACGTTGAGCGCCGCAAATCCTCCCACCTTAGGAAGAGCGTTCACCTCCTTCGGGTAGTTGCTGTAGCTGCTGACACCGACCAGGTTTTCGCCTAATCCGAGGCTGCAGACGATTTCGGTGAGGTTGGGGGCGAGCGTGACAATCTTCTTCGCATCTCGGACGATGGGAATGGTGACGCCGGACGCATCGGTCAGAATTCGCTTCCCAGCCTCGACACCGACTGCGGTGCAAGCGCCAGAGACGAGGAGCAGGGAAAGCGCCGCGACGACCGAGGCGAATAAAATACTCGGATAACGATCAGTCATGTGCGGAATCGTATGCAGCTTCCCGCAGATGTCAACAGACTGACCTTGTCTGAACTGGCCAGTGGTGTTAGATTCCCAGAATTACGATGAGACAGCCAATTATCGCAATAACAATGGGTGATCCGGCGGGGGTTGGCCCCGAGGTGATCGTCAAGGCACACCGCATTCTCGTGGATGAGAAGAGGCCAGTCAATGCCCTGGTGATCGGCGATTTCGACCTTCTGAAGAAGGTCTCTGAGCAGACCGGCTCGGGGATCGAGCTCTCGAAGATTGATGAGACCGAAGTATCACGAGTGCCGCTTCTCGTCCGAGACAATCCGGAGGTCCTTCACGTTCTGGACCTTGCGAATGTCGAGCCCGAGGCGCTCAGCTTCGGTGAGCCCGACATGTTCACTGGAAAGGCAGCCATCGACTACATAGTCACTTCCCTGAGACTCTGCAAGTCGGAGAGCGTCTCGGCGATCGCGACGGCGCCTGTCTCGAAGAAGGCCATCTGTGACGCGGGCATCACATTCACCGGTCATACCGAGTTAATCGCCAATACTATGGGCGTTCGGGATTTTGCGATGATGTTCGTCTGCAAGGGTCTGCGTGTGCTTTTACTCACGACTCACATCCCTTTGAGCAGCGTCTCCTCCCATGTCAATGAGAGGAACGTGCGGAGGCTCATCTTCCTCACAGAGAGAACGCTGACGGGATTCTTCGGAGTTGCCAAGCCCAAGATCGGCGTTTGTGGCCTCAATCCGCACGCTGGGGAGGATGGTGTTATTGGAAGGGAGGAGGTCGAGGACATTATTCCAGCGATAAAGTCCGCCCGGAGGGAGAAAATCGATGTGCGTGGGCCATACCCCGCAGACACTCTCTTCACGCCCGAGAAGACGAGGGAATTCGACGCGATAATCGCGATGTACCACGACCAGGGACTCATCCCGGTTAAAATGACTGACTTCAGAGGATCGGTGAACGTCACGGTCGGCCTGCCAATCGTCAGGGTCTCAGTCTCCCACGGAACTGCGAGCGATATTGCGGGCAAGTGGGTCGCCGACCCGTCGAGCATGGTCGAATCCCTCAAGCTCGCAGACCGAATGACGAGGACTCTCCTCGCAGGTCAGAACAGCAAGTAGCGTGGAAGTCGGCTGTGACTTCTAATCCACCATTCATCATCAGAAATAAAGCCATCCAGACCATTATTCTCATGGCTTCACTCTGGCTCCTGGGCCTGATACAGCTCAACGATGTGGACTCACAGATATCATTTCAGCTCTTCTTCGCGATGCTCGCGCCTCACCTTTTCAGCGGAACCGCGGTCTTTGCCGCGCTCCTTCTCTATCTGCCCTCGGCGGCTTTCCTGATGCAATTGAACCACCCAGCATCATCCGGCATGTCGCTGGTACTATTCGCGGCTCATTCACTTGCGCTCCTTGCAGCCACATTCGTTTCAGTGCTCAGCATAAGAGGGAGCACAAGTCGGACCAGGAAGCTCGTATTCGGCCTCTATTATATCTTGACCCTATATATGGCCATCTCATACGCATATCGAATGAGAGCGAGTTCGTTCTATTTGAGCATCTGGCCAATCCTCCTGATTTTGCTGCCGATGCTCATAATGTGGAGGCTCCGTCAATTCCTGCCCTTCTTCTGGAAGACGATTGGGGTCGCAATCGTCTATATTCCCCTCAGCTTCATTATTAGATTGGCTATTTCCTGCGGATTGGCTGCCGACTGGCGCGGTCTCATGGACCGAATTGCAATCGAGGCGGCATTCCAGGAACTGGTCCTGCCACTGGGGCCTTATGTGTTGATGGCGCTGATCGCATCGGTTATCCTCACCTTCAGCCAAGGCCGGCACCTTCACCCATCTGCCGTTGAATTCGACGGGGCCATCAAAGTCCGAGAGCTGGAGGATTCGAGCGAACCCGACTCGAACGGCTAGTAATTGAAACCTACTCAATCAGCGGCATCTACTGCCCCTTTTGTGCGGAACTCCAGCATCACCACGTCGCGGCCAGGCACTTCGAATTCCATCGTGAGTTTAGCGCTGAGTGCTATGACCTCTTTCCTGGTCTTCTGTGTCACGTAATCGACGTGATATTTGTCTTTGAGCCCATACCGTGCGGGGTCACACTCACATTTGACTGATACGTTCTCGTTCGAGATGTTAGCGAAGAAAAAGCCCAGGCCCCGGGGAGCCGCCCACCCGCTGGTGATGATCGCGTCCGTCTCGACGGTTCCGGCCCGCGCCGTGTCCTGCTCGGGAAAGACATTGAAGTGGTCGTAGTCGAGGGACAGTCGGGGCACATCGGAGATGATCTCGAGCGGCGGCATCATCCGCCCCCAGCACAGGTATGGCCTGCCGAAGCCGAGTCTCGCGCGAGCCATTGTGCGCAGGAATTCCAGGTATGGCTTGTGCACCCGCGCGGGGTCAGCTACCTCCCTGTATTCTGTCCAATAGTCATAGGTGAGGTAGTGGCTCGGGCCATCCATGCTATCGAATAGTTCAAGCTCGCTGAACTCGTAGTTGAGCTCCAATATCGCCCCTGAAAGATAGACCCTGGCCGCAATCAGATAAAAGATTTCACCGAAGCGACGCGATAGCTTCGCGAATCCATCCAGCCTGACCGGCCCGTATTCATGATAGACATAGTCGAAGAGGGGTATGCTCTCGACCATACCGTTCGGATCACCACCCCACTCGAAGGCACCCTGACGGCCGGCCATCGCTCTTGAGTGGCAAAAGTCGATGACGTCGATGTAATTCTCGACTATAACCTCCGTCCCGATTGGAACTCGCTGCCCGCCTTTGATTGCCGCACATACATCATGCGAGCGGTTCAACAGGTCTCGATATGCGCGTATCATATATGGCCCCGATGTCAGGTGGGTATGACCGGGATTCCCGCACGCGAACGGGGCGGCGCAGCTAATTGATATGTCATTATATAGAGCGTCGCATCCGAATCTTGGCTCTGATACGAGCACCCCATCCCTGAAAATGTAGAATTCCTGCCATTCGGGCGATGCCGGACACATCCAGACCTTATGCTTGCCGCCGTCGACGAACTCGTGGGCGGTTGCGCCTTTCATCAGCTTTACGTAGTCCCGGGCGGAAGTCGATAGCC
>JAFGIT010000136.1 GCA_016929465.1 Candidatus Coatesiibacteriota bacterium
AGAACGCGACCTCGCGGCGGACATCAACTCCAGGACCAGTCTGACCATCAAACTGAACCAGGAGGATTTCACGACCGCCGCAAGGACAGCAACAGCAATAAATAAAGAGATCGGGGACTTCGCCCGCACGTTGGACGCTGGCACAATCGAGGTCACGGTTCCAGAAGGTCGTCAGGGGAGAATTGTGGAATTCATCGCCCAGCTCGAGAGCGTCGAGGTGCTTCCCGACTCGGTCGCCCGGGTAGTTATCGATGAGCGTACCGGGACGGTCGTCATCGGGCGCGACGTTCGGGTCGATACCGTAGCAATAGCGCACGGAAGCCTGAGCGTTGTGATCAAGACCGAGTTCGATACAAGCCAGCCATATCCGGAATCCGCCGGTCAGACGGTAATCACTCCGGATACTACAATCCACGTGAACGAGGAGGAGAAACGGCTCCTCCTGGTGGAACAGGCCGTGACCATTAAAGATGTCGTCACGGGATTGAACGCGATCGGCGTCTCCCCGAGGGACCTGATAGCAATATTGCAGGCAATAAAATCTGCCGGCGCATTGCGGGCAGAGCTGAAGATAATCTGATAAAAAGACAGGACGTATATAGATGGAAGGTAATTCGCTGATTGGCGGGGCAATGGACCTGAACAGGTTCGCTTCGGAGGCTGGCTGGCAGCGCCTATTGCGCCAGGCAGAGACTGCGAAGTCGAAGGTCGAGTGCTCGGGAGGCCGAATAATGGAGATGGATGAGGCCGAACGTGAGGACCTTCGCGGTGCCTGTCAGCAATTCGAGTCGCTTTTCCTCGGGTATCTGATGAAGCAGATGCGCAAGACCGTGCAGCGATCTTCGTTCTTGCCGGAGACGCCCGCGGAGAAGATCTATATGTCCATGTTCGATGATGAAGTGGCCAAGGCAGCCTGCAAAGGCGGCGGGATCGGCCTTGGTGATATGATTTTCGAGAGCCTAACTAATTCAATGGAGGTGCAGTCGGACAAAGGAGAAGAGGAGTCGGCAAAAGAATTGACCAAAGAATCAGCTAAAGTACCTGACTTGACGTACCGATGAGACCAAAGGTAGTATGGATGTGGTGGCACCGGAAACGTGCAGGAGGTTGGAATTAAGATGAAGATTGAAGGCAACATACCAAGCCAGGCAGTAGATTCTTATCGGAAGGTCGACGCCCCTAAGCAGGCGGAGGTCAACAGGGCAGATAAAGCTGCCCAGGGCCAGAACATTTCTGGCAAGATGTCTGAAGAGGTGTCGGATCAGGTCTCTATCTCTAGCGAGGCCAAGCTCCGCGCGCTTGCTCATGGCGCTCTCGAACAGATACCTGACGTTCGCCAAGATCGGGTCGAGAAGCTTTCCAAGCTGATTGAGAGTGGTCAGTACAACCCCAGCGCCGAGAAGATTGCCGAGAAGATGCTGAATAACTCAATCAGCATCAAGGTCTGAGCATAGTACTATCTCAGACAGCGCATTCTTAGCGGCGATTCTGGCACAAGCCGGTTCCCGACGTCCCGAAGCCCAACTGAAGTCTCAAAGCTATGGACGAAAGGAGCAGATAAAGTGCTACCCTCCATCTACCCATTATTCGATGAGCTCGCGGATGCAGTAGAGGCTCAAACCCTCGTCCTGAACCACCTTGCAGAGCTCTTTGCCGCGGAGAGGGAACTCGTCATCAGGGGTGACGCGAAATCTCTCTGGATGCTGACACGCCAGAAGCGGGAGCTTCAGGGCAAACTCACCGAAGCCGCACAGAATACCGAGAAAGCAATGACCGCAGTCTGTGAAGCGTCCGGCATCGACCGAGAGCACTTCACGATGAACCAACTGCCCGGTGTTCTGATTCGCGACGACAGCGAGCGCGCGTGCGTTCTTTCACGACGGATCGAAGAGTTGAGACTTGCGGCGAATGAGGCCGGCGAATCCGGCTTGAGGACCCAGGAGCTCCTGAGAAACTCCGCGCAATATGTGGGCCACATGGTCAAGATGATCACTCGCGTCGAAACTCCGCCGCAGACATACGCTGGCAATGGACGACTGGTCTCGGGCGCCCAGGGCTCCAGTGCGTCGATAACGCTCTGAAAGAAGAGGAGATAACGAAATGACAAACATCTTCTCGGTCCTGAATATCGGCGTTAGATCGCTTTCGGCGCAACAGACCGCCATAAACATCTGCGGCCATAATATAGCCAACATCAACACGCCGAATTACACTCGTCAGTCAGCGATCTTGTCGGCCTCCACTCCGAACCAACTCGGCCTGCTGCAGGTCGGGACGGGCGCAGAGGTCAATCAGATCCTTCAGTATCGGGATACATACGCGCTTTCGAAGATCAACCTTCACAAGGGCTTGTTGTCCTTTGCCGAGCGCGAATATTCGTTCATCTCCGAGGTCGAACAATCTCTAGTATCATCGAATGCCCAGCATCTCGGCGAATCGCTGACTGAGTTCTGGCAGTCATTCGAGGAAGTCGGCAACAATCCGGAGAGCACTCCCGCCAGGCAGAACCTGGTACAGACCGCGGAGCGATTGACCAGTGCAATCCGGTCCCAGAACGCGAAGTTCCGCAATCAGAGAACCTTCTCGAACGATGAGATATCTCAGCTAGTCACAGAGGTCAACCAGCTGGCGCAGGAGATATCGGAACTCAACGTCGGAATTACCTCGAGCTACGGCGGAGATATGACCCACGCGAATGATCTCATCGACCGCAGGGCAGAAGCACTGGACCAGCTCTCACAGCTGATCGACTTCAATGCAATCGAGGACGATCGCGGCGCTGTCACGATCTTCGTGGGCGACAACCGAATGCTCGTGAGCGGGGACCAGCACAACTCCCTCGTCTGCCGGGCCAACGTCGATAACAACAGCTTCTACGACATCTATTGGGATGATGGGAGCACCCAACGCAATATAACTTCCTACATTAAGGGCGGCGAGCTCGGTGCGAACCTGAAAGCCAGGGACGAGATGATTGTCTCCTACATGGAGAACCTCGACGAGATGACGACGACCCTCCTGAAGACGGTCAACCGCGCGCACAGCATGGGCTTTGCCCTTCGAGACCAGACGAGCGTCCTCGGCGAATACGCGGTCTATAGCTCGACCATCGCTCTGAATGACGCTCTGAACCTCAACACGGATGGTCGTCTTGCATACGATTCCGAGGCAGGAACCTTTAACATAACGATTACGTCGGGCGGCGAGATAGTTCAGAGCATTACCGTCGAGGTCGATCCGGACGTTGACTCGCTCCAGGACATCGTGGATATGATCAACTCATCAACGACCTTCCTGAACGCGAGCATCTCCCAGAATAAGCTGGAGATAACCGGCTTGGACGGCCATGAGTTTGTCGTCGGCAAGGACACAGGCGGCGTTCTCGCCCAGCTTGGGGTGAACGTGCTTCTCACTGGCTACGATTCTTATGATATCGGAGTTGCCGAGGCGATAGCGAACGATCCGACGCTCATAGCAGCCGGCGCTACCTTCGCATCTGGAGATGGAGGGAATGCGCTCGCGCTTTCCATGATCGCCGATGAACTTGTCCTCGGCGACGGGACCTCCACATTCGCGGAATATTTCAATTCGATGGTGACATGTGCAGGTAACGAATCGGCCACTGCCGACTTCAACGTCAAGCAGGAGACTGACAACCTGAGCTTCTTCGAGAGTCTCAGGGAGCAGACCTCGGGTGTCTCGGTCGATGAGGAACTGGCGAACCTCGTCATGTATCAACAGGCCTACAACAGCACCGCTCATTTCATCTCGGTGGTGAACTCGATGATCGATACGGTGCTCGACAGGCTGGGTAGTTAGGAGGATTTGAGATGCGAGTTACTCGCAACATGATGGTCCAGAATTTCCTCACGAGGTCTGGGCTGCAATATGAGCGGATAGACGAGCTGACGAACCAGATCGCGTCGGGAAAGAGAGTGAACAGACCTTCCGACGATGCGAGTGGACTCGCGCGCATACACAGATATGAGGCTGCCATCACCAGGATCGAGAGATATACCGCCAA
>JAFGIT010000137.1 GCA_016929465.1 Candidatus Coatesiibacteriota bacterium
TGTCCATGAGCTCCAGGCAGGCCTCCATCACGAGCTTCTCGGCAAACGGGTCTCCAACCTGCACCGTCGGGCGTCTTTCCTCGCTGGTCTCATCGAAAGCGGCGGATGCCATCGATGCGCCATGCAGCCCATCGCGGCCCGTCCTGGATCCGGCGTAAATGACGAGATTGCCGGGGCCATGCGCTTTTCCATAGAAGACCTTGTCCTTGCTCGCAAGGCCGGCGCACATGACATTGACGAGCGGATTCTTGCCGTAGCAATCCGCAAAGAGCGTCTGCCCGCCAACAGTCGGGATGCCGATGCAGTTGCCGTATGAGGATACTCCCGAGACCACACCCCGCATCGTGTAGCGGTTGCGTGCGCTATCGAGGTTCCCGAAATGAAGCGAATCAAGTATCGCGAATGGTCGGGCGCCCATCGTGAAAATATCTCGGAGAATGCCGCCGACACCGGTGGCAGCCCCCTGGAATGGCTCGATGAAGGAGGGATGGTTGTGCGATTCTATCTTGAAGACGAGGGCTATATTCTCACCCAGGTCGATTACTCCAGCATTCTCCCCCGGCCCCTGGATGACGCGCTCGCCGCTCGTAGGGAAGGTCTTCAAGTGTGGTCTGGAGCTCTTGTAGCAACAGTGCTCCGACCACATTACCGAGAACATGCCCAGTTCGACCTCATTGGGCGGCCTTCCGAGCCCACCGGCAATCCGATCGTACTCGGCTCTCGTGATATTGTGCTCCTTCAGGAGCGCCGCCAATTCAGTGTCGGTTCTGGGGCTCATCGCCTACGCTCCGCAACAGAACTCGCAATAGAGTCAAAGATGAATTTGCCATCGGTGGCTCCGAGGACCTCGTCCGCTGCGCGCTCCGGATGCGGCATAAGGCCGAATACATTTCGCCTCTCATTGCATATTCCGGCTATGTTGAACACCGCACCATTGGGATTCGCGTCGGGAGTGCAATTTCCGTTTTCATCGCTGTATTTCAGTACGATCTGGTTGTTCTCAATCAGTGATTTCAGGCCAGCCTCGTCGATGTAGTATGAGCCCTCGAAATGGCTTATCGGTATTCGCAGGACCTGCTTCTGCACGCACGCAGAAGTGAAGGGCGTGTCAGTCTGCTTCACGATTAGGTCCACGAACCTGCAGATGAACCTCAGGTCGCGGTTCCTGATCATCGCGCCCGGCAGCGCGCCCATCTCGAGCAGGACCTGGAGGCCATTGCATATCCCGAGCACCAGCCCACCTTCATCGATGTAGCGTTTCACCACCGCTATGACAGGCGAGAAAGCCGCGATGGCGCCGGATCGGAGGTAGTCTCCGTATGCAAAGCCTCCCGGGAGAATGACGCAGTCAAATCTGGATAGGCTGTCGGGCGCGGAGTCATGCCAGATGAACTCGGACCTATGGCCGAGACCTTCCACGGCCGATTTGGTGTCCTGGTCGCAATTGGTCCCGGGAAAAACGACTATCCCAAAATTGACTGTCAACTGAATTCCCTTTAAGGAGGAGATGGCCCCAGACCTCACAACACGATGCGGCTGAGAGTATAGAGCCTAAGCTAGCTCCTATCCAACAGCTCTACAGTGAAATCCTCGATTACGGGATTCGAGAGAATGCGCTTTGACATCTCTGCCAAAAGCTCCCGCAGATTCTCATCGCTCACGCCATCGTCATTCAGTTGAATGTCAAAAGCCTTGCCCTGGCGCACTTCTTCCACAAGGCCGTAACCGAGGCCATGAAGTGCTTCGTTAATCGTGCGCCCTTGCGGGTCAAGAACATCCTTTTTGAGCCAGACGAAAACTCTCGCTTTGCGCATTATTCTCCCCGATCGAAGGTCCAAAATAACAACGCCTTAACATTATATCCGGAGCAAAGTCCGGTCAAGTCAATCGGCATCGATAGATTCTCCGGGTGGATCAATATCAGGCATGAAGGCAACCGCGGCAAGCTCATCGCATGATTTGGGCAGATTTCTCACTATGGAAAATCTGAGCCCAATTGGTAGGATAATACTATTAATTATCTCGTTTGACAGATATAGCGCCTCGAAAGAGACAGATTCAGGAGTTCGACGCTTTGCCTAAATTTATGCTGGAAGACCCCCGCACGGAGGTTTATGTAGGCGATTGCCGAGAAGTGCTCGCCGGATTGCCTGCTGAGAGTGTGGAACTCATATTCGCCGACCCGCCGTTCAATTGGAACGTCCCGTACTCCGGCTGGAAGGACAATATGAGGCGGACGGACTACCTGACATTCACCTACGAGTGGCTAGATGCCTGTATTCGTGTTCTTAAATCAAATGGCTCGCTCTGGGTCAATATTCCGGACGATTGGGCGGCGGAGATCGTGGTGCATCTGAAAGAGCGCGGACTTCAGATGGTCAACTGGTGCATCTGGCACTTCAGGTTCGGCCAATGTCGCGATGCGAATTTTATAGTATCAAAGGTGCATGTGCTCTACTTTGCGAAAGACCGAAAGAGCCGCATCTGGAATCCCGATGACATCCTGGTTCCCTCAGACAGGGCCTCGATATACAACGACGCGAGAACTCGCAGCACGCGCAGACCCGGCCTCAGAGTCCCGCTGGATGTGTGGTATGGGGACTACCTCGGGCGAATTCAGGGGGCGAACAAGGAGCGCAGGCCTGGGCACCACAACCAGATCCCCGAGACGTACATGCAGAGGGTGATTATGGGCTGCTCGAACGAGGGGGACTTGGTTCTCGATCCATTCCTCGGGAGCGGAACCACTTGCACCGTCGCGAGAGCATTAAATCGTAGGTCGATAGGTATTGAATTCAGCGAGCCAACCGCTGCATCTGCCTTTGAACGAATCAAGAGTGGAGCTGTCAGACTCGGACCTGACGGGAAGCCGACCCTTGAATCGGCCCCCACTGATCTCGGTACTGGACGGCGCAGGCGAAGGGATACTTTGCTCTATTCAGACGGGGTCATACCCATAGGTGATGATACCGAAGCCAATCGGGCGTAGAGCGCGAGGCAGGAGATCGCATTCGGGGACTGGTTCGCCGCTCGCTCTGCCTCGTCGATAACCATTTCGCGAGTGTCTTTGTCCGAAAGGTAGCGAATTAGATAGTCCAGACCGGGTGCAGCTGGATCGATGAATCTGTATTCGAACTGGTCCCGCAGGGCCTTGAACTTCTCGCTCCCATCGACATAGACGGCGCTATTGTCGTCCCAGAACACCAGGTGCCATCCCCTGTGCCGATTCCACCAATCAACAAGCCTCTGCGCCTGGGGGGAATCAGGCCTATTGACGGCCGCTCTGAACGAATGGGCAGAGAAATCTCGAAGCCTCGAATCGTAGGCGAGATCGACTATCGCGTAATCGACTCCGTAGCCATCTGCGATCTGCTCGAATGGTCGAGTGGCGAATTCCCTCCACAGCTCCTTGTGAACCACATTGCGACCATCGACGAAGACCTTGCGCTCGGGGTAGGTGCGGTAGATGATATACCCCCCGAATCTGTGCGAGTTATACATGTTCCCGGTCACATTATTCTTGATGACGAACTCAACCGCCCCATGTGGGAAAGCTCGCAGATTCACTCCAACACCAGGCACAAACGGGCCATAGTTGGCGAAAACCGATATGACGCACGCCAGGGCCAGCATGGGCGCTGCAAGAAGGTCCATCCTGAGCCTGCGGAAGGGCGAACGAGTGAGAAACCACCACTCCGAGACGATGCGCCCGAAGAGCGGTATCGTGAGAAGAAAAAAGACCGGGATATAGCGCCGTGCCGAAAGCACCAGCGCGGTGGCCAGCGCGATCTCGGCCCAATCCGAAAGCCGGCGTCTCTTTATGCCGGCGATGAACGAGCCCCAAACGACGACAAGCAGAACCCAGAATAGCTTGAAGCGAGCGTCGGGTGGCAGCCATTCCTGCACGGTGATGCCGCCGCCGGCTCCGTGCTCCCAGATAGCAGCCACAATGAAATCGAATACTCTTGCCCCGTAAGGATTGATGAACAGGATACCAGTCGCAGCGAGCGCCACAGTCAGAAGCGGTCGTAGATTTGGGCCCGGGGCGTCTCCCGCCTCCCTTCGGAGGCGTCTCGATATCGACTCGCTGAATAGCCTCAGCCAGATGTAAACAGGGCAGATGATTGCCCCCGCCTGCATGTTGACCCACAAGAGCACCAGAGCGGGGATTAAGAACAGCGACTTCTTTCGGCCTGCGAAGAACATCTCTACGATAAGCAGGGTGAGCGCGATCCCGAGCAAGTTCGCGATGTGTGGTCTTGCAATGAATCTGAAGCGGGATGCACCGGCGGCCATCACAAGAAACGAGGCCACAAAAATGACGGCGTTCCGCTTGAATCCTGCTCTAATGGCTGCCGTGTAGAGTGTGATGGTGAAAGCCAGGGAGACTAGCACCGCCTTGAGAATCACAAGCAGGTCAAGTCCGAGATGACGCCTGACGAGCTCGGCGACGACGCAAAATAGCCACTCGTGCATAATCCACGGCTTGCCGAACGAGGTGTAGGAGAACGGGTCTGATGTGGGGACAGAATTCGTCTCGAGGATCAGCTCGCCGGTCTTGAGGAGGAACCAGATGTCGTAATTAGCTATTTTGAAAAGCGCGAGCGCGAATATCAAAATTGCCGCAAAGAGCAGAATGAACGGGAGTGACCGTGGCCTCGCGTGGGAACTCATGGCGCTATCTCGAGAGCCGTAACTGGTCTATGAACGCCTCTATTCTCAGCCGATTTTGTGCGGAGAGCGGGCCAGGATAATTCCCCTCTATCGTCAAAACTGGCACTGAAAGGCTCTTTCGCAGGATCAGGTCTTCGATCTGGCGGAAGCAGAACGCCTGGACGTAGTGGATGATCCCATCGAGGCGGCGAGCTTCTATCTCGCGTTTGATGTCCTCGATACGGCCAAAGACATCATACGGGTACGTGTATCGCGAGTATTGGTCCACCAGATCTGAAGAGCGATTCAGCATCGCGAATTGTCGCTGGACCTCGTTGAAGACAACGTCGGCCCCATTCCTCTCTACAAATTCATAGATGTCAGAGTTTATAGGCGGGACGCCGACGAATCCAAGCCTCAATCGGCCCTCGCGATTGACTACCTCACGCTCGGCAGCACCAGCGATAAGCTCATCTAGGTGCCGTTCGAACAGATCGGGATCGCCCAGCATGTCGCTCGATGAGACCAAAGCCAGGTGGTTCTCTTCTCCCGAGAATCTGCCCTCCTTATAGGTTAGCTCATCGATCAGTCGGAGTTTCTCTCTGATCCCGAACAATGAGGCACGAACCTGCTCAGCTTGCTCCATGCTGGTGTCGAGTCGCCTGCAGAGAGCGAGTATCTGCTCTTCGAGGAGCGACCTGTCCCTGCCGAACGGGAAGGCGAACGGAATGATCGAGACGCCTGCAAGCTCCAGGGTCTCTGCGAGCGCCTGTGTGTTGCTGCAATCGCCCTGCGTCACCGCGACGACGCTCTGGATGCCCTCCGAGAGCACCGCGCCATATATCCCTTTCACCCAGCCGCAGACGGTCACTGGATATCCGTCCTGCTCCGCCCGCCTGATAAATTCGGAACGAGCTGAGTGAGTGATAAACAGATTGTTCAGATCGACCGGTATATGCCCCGCAGCGAAGACCACTTCGACGGGAATAGTCGTGGTGATACCTATCTTCATCAGAGAGCGGCGCCGCTTCGACGAGTCATGGCTCTAACTGACCTAATTACTTGAACGCCGAGAAGTGGAACGAGTCGGAATCGTCACTGAGCTCGGTCCCGGTTATCGGGTCAATCAGTCTGGCATGTATGACGTAATCTCCCGGAGCCTCGGTCCCCCTGAAGGTGAATTCATAGACTGGGACGATATTATCGGTCGCGGGAGCAATCGTGAAGGTCGCGTATGGGTCTAAGATGGACTGAATGTCGCCACTCGGGAGCTCCAGCCACACCTTCGCCTCCACAGCGACCTCCTTATTGCCGTTAGTTACCCTGGCGGTCACCTCTATAGTGTCGTGCATTTTGAAGGAATCCTCGTTCAGAATGAGCTCCGCGAACACACCGACCACCGCGCGGCCCTGTTTGCCCTTCATATAGAGCAGAGCGCCACCACCGTCCGAGGTTTCATCCCTTCCTGAATAGACGATGAACAGGTCACGATCATTCGCAGTCATCGTCGTCATTCTCGTGTCGAGTGACCACTGACCGTATCTCGAGAGGGGAATCTCCTCCGAATGCCAGCCGAGGTCATCCCCGTAGGTGTATCTCGTCCCGCCGCTTTGCGTGTATGGCTGCACATGCGCTATCTGTGACGTGTATGATTCGCCGATCGCTATTTGAGCCCAAATTCCACCATCCTCAACCTGTTCTGTCTCCCATATTCCCCCCTTCTCCTGGGCGATGAATAAAGTAGATGAAAAGGGAGGCGTGCCGTCCAGGTAGGCGATGCGAAGATTGTCTTCGTTATCGATCGCAAGGGAATCCCACAGCCCTATGAGGCCAATAACCGGGCTCGCGATGAGCTCGTATTCCCAATCGTCGTCGGATTTCTTGGCGCACATCAAGTCGCCATCAAGGTTGAGAAAGACAATATGAGGCTGCGAGGATGAATCGGCGACGATGCCCGTCACGTCGTCGGCGTTGGCGTCGAGAATATCCCTCTTCCACACCAGGCCCTCACGGCGGAGGTATTGGATCGAACCGTCTGAGTAACAGAAGACGATGTGCGCGTCGTCGTCGGAATCGATGCAGATGAGCGGGGCACCATGTGATATCTGCTCGGATGGGCACTCGCTCGTCTCCCAGAACCACCCGTTGAATGAAGCGAGCTTCGGGGGATCCGCAGCCAGCGTGGAGTACACGATGTATGGTGTTCCTTCGTCATCGACTGCGATGTCGGGGCGAGAGCCGCCGTATGCCTGAAGCTCTGCTATTTGGTCCCGTTCCCATTCGTCGGACACATTGCTTGCGTAAGCGATCTCGGGGGCCGCGAGGTCGGGCTGGTACAGATAGGCAACGTGCAGGTTGTCATCCTCATCCAGAGACACCGAGGCATAATACTTGCCGTCTCTCGAATCGATAAGCTCCGAAGAAGACCATTCGCCGCAATAGGATGCCTTCGGAATCGCTGCAAGGCCCAAAAGGCAGATGGCTGCCGTAAAGACAGCTAAGATTGCCGATCCATTGCTTTTCTTCATTTAAGTTCCTCCAAGAAATATCCGACTAATTAGTTGACTGATTAGAGCTTCTAGATCCGAACATGATGTTAAGTGAAACCGAAGCTCAAGACAAGAAGGTCGCATGGAAGCCGTGGCGACCCTATTCCCTAAAGGGAATGGGTCGATGCGGAGCGCAATGGGGATTTTGCGACAAATAAGCTCGTAATAGATGAGGAGAGAGCCATGAATGGAAGATTTGGGCTGTCAATTGCCGTTGCCTTTATCGCGATCATCCTGGTCGCGTGGCCGGCACTCGCCACGACCTACTACGTCAACGGAACCATTGGGGATGACACGAACGATGGGGCACGGAGCACGCCCTGGAGGACAGTCTCCCACGCGCTCGAGAATATAGGTAACTCCACAGCGAGTAATCCCGCCAGGCTGGAAGTGTCCTCGGGCAATTATTCTGCCGCTGCAAACGGCGAGAGCTTCCCGCTCGTCATGCACAGCTATCTGACCATAGTCGGAATGGGGCCGGAATCAACGGTTCTCGATGGCGGGCAATCTTCCCCCCACGTCATATTTGCGGAGGGCGTAGTATCTGCGGTAATAGAGGGGATCGCTCTTACCGGGGGCAAGGCTGAGGGAGATTGGCCAGACTCTTGCGGTGGCGGAATCTGCGCGATTGACTCCGATATCACGATCCGAAACAGCAAGATGTACACAAACAACGCCGCAGGCATCGAGAAGCACGGCGCTGGGGCGGGCATCTACCTCTATGGGGATTGCTCTCCCGCAGTTGAAGATTGCGAATTCGTGATCAATGTGGCGAGCACGGGCGGCGCTGGCATCTGCGTTGAATATTACTGCAAGCCGACGATAACCGGCTGCAAATTCGATCGAAATACAGGGGCCGCGATCCAGGTTCTCCGGTGGGCGGAGGCGGCCATCTCCAATTGCTCGATTACCGAGAATACAGGCGGCGTGGTACTGGAGGACTTCTCGACAGCCGTAATAGAGGAGTCGAATATAGCCCGGAATAATTCTGACAACGGCGCGGCCGTCAAATGCAGTCACCACTGCGAGGTCACAATTCAATCCTGCACGCTCTGGTCGAATGTCGTGACCGGTGATGGCGGCGCAGTTTCTTGCGAACGAGAGGGCGTCTGCAACATCATCGATTGCGAAATATCGCTTAACACAAGCGGCCAAAGCGGCGGCGGAATCAGCAGCGTAGGTTCGTCCCTTCTGCTTTTGGACTCCAGCATCAGTTCGAACTCATCGAGAGGTGAAGGAGGAGGCGTTTTCTGCGGACAGGACTCCACGGCGATAATCGAGAACTCCGACATCGCGGGGAATGACGCTCCGTGGGGAGCCGGGATCGCCTTCTGTGACAACGCTGCGGGTGATCTGACATCCTGCAATTTCATGCAGAACGATGCGGAATCAGGCGGTGGCGCGGTATTTTGTCGAGATTATTCATCGCCGAGATTCATGCACTGCGAACTGCAGGACAATGCAGTTACAGGTGAATCGCCAATGGGCGGTGGGGCCTTCTATAGCGAGTACTTCTGTGACCTCGAGCTTATCAACTCGCTTGTGACAAGCAATGAAACCGCAGGTTCAGGCGGCGCTTTCTTCTTCAAGGAATATTGCGAGCCGGTACTCAAGAACGTCACTGCCTGGGACAACATCGGCAAGCCTTCGAGCATCTATTGCGACGGCTGCTGCGAATTGGTCGTGGAGAATTGCATCATCTGGGGAGGCGAGGAAGGGATTGCAGCGCTCGATGAAAGCGCCGTAGAAGCGTACCATTCTTGCATTTTTGGTGGACACAGTGGCACGGGAAGCGACAATATCGACCAGGACCCGCGGTTCGCGACCGCACCTGACCAACGAGGCGATTATTACCTTAGCTCGTTGGCCGCAAAGCAATCCGAGGATAGTCCCTGCATCGATGGTGGGTACGGGCTGGCGGAGTACTCCGAGGCCGGGCTCTCATTCCGCACCACCCGGACAGACCGCGGCTTCGACAGTGGCGACATAGATATGGGCTACCACTATCCGGCTGATATCCCGAACATCAGATGCTATCTGAATTCGACCGAGTATCGTATCGGGGACACATTCAGCCTGTCTATCCGCGTTTCGAATCCTGCAGATACCGCGAAGTGGGCGGACATCTATGTGGCAATCGTGATGTCATCGGGCGAGATATTTTGCATTGGTACTCATGGGCTCACATACGGTATATCTGCGATGGAATCAGACTACAACATGCCCGCAGGCCATCTCTTCGGGCCTGAGATGATTGTGCAAACGCTGGTTCCCGGAGGTTGTCCGACGGGCACCTATTTAGCAGTAGGGGCACTCTTTGAGCCAGGCACGATGACAGAGATTAGCGAGATGAGCCTGGTCGAGTTCGAGATGAATTAGGCCGTCAACTATTCTCGGTGCGAGATGACAGCTCCGCACCCGTTCTTGATTTACATCGAATTCATTCTGCGTGCGGCAAAATAAGCGCTGTCTGACGGGATTCCTTCTCGTTGGTCGCCGGTAGGGCTCGCCTTTACGAGGCCGCGCGATAGATGCGGTCTCCGATCTGTAGGAGCGGCGGCTTGTCCCGCCCATCTACATATTCGGGCAGAGGCACGGCCAGTCGCTATAGGTTGTATCCAGCCCATTTGCGGGATCCATCAATCCCCCTTTCGTCCATTTATCGCTTATATTGCAGAGAGCGAATGAATGAGGCCGATCAAGTGTGTCCGAGGTTAAACTTAGTAGCGGTGATAGGATTGACAGGAGTGCTTTCGGGCTCTATATTCTCAGCTGATCAAGATACGGAGGTTAAGTTGTGGCAGGAGCCTTTCTGATTTCGCTGGCAGAACTGGTCATTTGGGTCCTGACCGCTTTGATTTACGTGATCATGGCCAGGGTCGTGCTCTCCTGGATCATCAGACCAAATCCCTATTCGCCGCCCAATCCTGTAGTCCACTTTCTGAGCGCTGTGACTGATCCTCTTCTCAATCCCCTACGTAGGATATTGCCTCGCCTGGGACCGCTCGATCTTTCTCCGATGGTGGCTATTGCCATATTGATGTTTCTGAAGATATTTATTCAAAGAAGCGTCCAAGCCGCTTTCTGAGATATTGATGACAAGCGTAATCGAAATAGAAGGTTTGAGGAAGACATATCGATCTGGAATCCGACGCAAGGGAATAGATGCCCTGAATGGGCTTGATCTATCCGTCGCCGGGAATGAGATATTCGGCTTCTTGGGGCCTAATGGCGCGGGAAAGACGACCACTCTCAAGATCCTGGTCGGACTTTTATTTCCGTCATCCGGGAATGCTAGAGTCTTGGGCAAACCTCTGAGAGACCTCTCAGTACTGAGCCGTATAGGTTTTTTGCCGGAGAGCCCGCACTTCTACGAATATCTAACCTGCAAGGAACTGCTCGATTTCTATTGCCGGCTCTTTCGAATTCAGAAGGCTGAGCGGAGCAAAAGGGTGGATGCACTCCTTCTGGATGTTGGATTGGAGAACGCCGCAGACCTTCAGGTAAGGAAGCTTTCACAGGGCATGAGGCAGAGATTGGGAATCGCACAAGCTTTGATCAACGATCCAGAGCTGATTTTCCTCGACGAGCCTATGAGCGGACTCGATCCTGTCGGCAGACGCAAGATAAGGGATATGATTCACGGACTGAAATCTCGCGGCAAGACGGTCTTCTTCAGCTCCCATATACTCCAGGATGCAGAACTGCTTTGCGACCAGGTGGCAATCATCAGGAAGGGACGCCTCGTGACCCAGGGCAAATTGCAGGACATCCTTGCGCCGAAGCAGGCATCCTATGAAGCAGTACTTACGGATATCCCCGACGCCGCCATTGAGTCGCTCTCTCGGGTATCCGAAAGCCTGGATAAGCGCGACGACCGACTGCATCTCGTTATATCGGGGCGGGACAATTTGCTTGCAGCGCAGCGCATTGTCGTGGACTCGAACGGCGCAATCGATTCCCTTGCCAAGACGAGAGGTTCTCTCGAGGATACTTTCATCGAGTTCATCGAACAAGGGCTGGAAGGAGGCAAGGCAGGATGAAAATCTGGGCCATCTGCCTGAATACCTTCCGGGAAACGGTCAGAGATAAGGTGTTCATACTGCTGGTCGTCTTCGCGATCATCATGATCATCGCGTCGCGTGTCTTCGGCTTTTTGTCTATTGGGCAGGAGATGAAGATAGTGAAGGACGTCGGGCTCGGGAGTATCTCCATATTCAGCCTTTTAGTAGCGATTTTCGTGGGCACGACGCTCGTCCACAAGGAGATTGATAAGAGGACGATCTACACTATAGTCTCGAAGCCGATCAGGCGTTACCAATTCATCGTCGGCAAATATGCTGGATTGAATTTGACAATTCTGGTCAATGTGGCAATGATGTCGGCCTTCTTCTATCTTTCAGTCAAATTGATGGATGGCACATGGTCTTTTGACCTTACTATGGCGATTTTGCTTATATATATAGAAGTTATGGTTGTCACCGGATTCGCTCTCCTCTTCTCTACCTTCGCGTCGCCGACTTTGAGCGCGGTCTTCACGTTTCTCATATACTTGGCCGGCCACTTGGCGAAGGACCTGAGGTTCTTCGGAGAGCAGTCGATGAATATATACCTGAATGTGCTGAGCACAGGGCTCTATTACATTCTGCCGAACCTAACGAATTTCAATACCAAGAACGAGGCGGTTCATGGATTTCCGATAGCCTCGACGTTCTATGCCTACTCGATATTCTATGGTTTGTTTTATTGTGCTATTCTTGTTACCGTATCGTCCTGGATTTTTAAGAGTAAGAATCTCAAGTAATAAGGTGCTTGTGGTTTAATGGATTTTGGGCCCATAGCTCAACGGCAGAGCCCCCGGCTCATAACCGGTAGGTTCCTGGTTCGAGTCCAGGTGGGCCCACCATATAGCCCTCGCGTCGATCATCACCATCACTATCATTGTGATCCAATGGCTCCTGAATTGTCGCTGCTGAGTGCTGGCTGGAGCCATAGCCCCCTCACGGGCCTGCATAGGAGGTGAGTTAGTGCCATCCAAAGACCAAGCCGTCGAACTCGAACTTCTCATAAAGCTGCAAGATATACAGGCAAAAATCAGGGAAATTGAGAAGTCAACAAATGCCATACCGCAGAATATCGAGCTGATCCAATCCGGACTGGAGCGCTCGAAGGAGGAGATCGAGCAAACCCAAAAGCTTCATCAAAGCCTCGAATCACAGCTGAGAAGCTATGAGAATGAGATTGTCGATAGAGATGAGAAGCTGAAGCAGTATCAGGGACAGCTACTGACGGTCAAAACCAATATTGAATACGCGGCAATGCTGAAGCAGATCGATTCCCTGAAGCGAATGAATGAGGAGACCGGCGAGCAGATATTCCATGTCGAGGAAGAGATGGAGCGACTTCGAGAGAGCCGGGCCGAGAAGGAGACTGCGTACAAGATAACGAAGGAAGAGTGTGACGCCAAAGTCAAGGAGCAGCGGAAGGAGCTGGATGAGATCCAGAAGGAAATCGAAAAGCTCAAGAGCCAAGCCAAAACCTTGAGGGCGAAGATATCACCCCGCCTCCTTTCGATATTCGAGCGAATCTCGAGAGCAAGAGACGGAATCGCCGTGGTGCTCGCCAACGGCGGTATCTGCCAGGGGTGTTATACCAGCATCCGACCACAGGTATTCGATGAGATAAGACGAGGCGGCTCGATTGTCCAGTGCGAGAGCTGTTCCAGGATCCTATTCTACGACGTGAATTCGTAGGCTCAATTAGTTGCGTCGTTAATTTATGATGCCTGAATCTGGTCCGGACAAGACCGATCGTGCATATATCTATCTTGATGGCGGTTCAAGAGGGAATCCCGGCCCGTCGGCGATCGCTTACATCATAAAATCATCCGATCAGGGGACAGTCCTTGCCGAAGAATCGAAATACATCGGTGAGACGACGAACAACGTTGCCGAATATACGGCGCTGCTTTCCGCGCTCGAGCACGCTGGCCGCATGGGGATCAAGGATGTGCTCGTTCGCTCGGATTCCAAACTAACCGTAAGACAGGTGAGCGGGAAATGGGCAGTAAGGAATGAGAGAATGAGACAGCTTTGCGCGGCATGTCAGCTCGCAGCCAGGGCTTTTCGACGATTCCGGATAGAGCACATCCGGCGCGAGCTAAATGCCGAAGCTGACAAAATGGTCCGGATTGTCCTGAAGGCCGAGGCGAAGTCAGAGGCAGCCCATCGGAAATCGGAGCAATGCGGAATTCTCGAACCCGAGGCCGTCATTCACGTCGCCGGAAGTGTCAAGGGCCAGAAAGGCCATGCTGCAGCAGCATATATTATTACTGATGCTGATGGTCAGGTCCTGGCAACGCAAGCAATGTACTTGGGCAGGAAATCGCCCGATGTCGCTGACTACGCTGCTATCTATATCTCGGCAAAAAAGGCCGAGTCCCTCGGGCTAAGAAGAGTTCTTTTCAAGTCCGATAATATGCTGGTCGTGAAGCAGCTTTGCGGGGAGTTCAAAGTCAAGAGCGAGAAACTGATAAAGCCGCACGCGAAATGCAGGCAGGCTCTGGCGGTTTTCGAGGACTTTGGGATAGAGCATATCTCGCGCGAGTCGAATGAGGCGGCCCGTCAAATGGCTTCCGAGGCCAAGAGAGCGCATGAAGAGGAGGACTCGCGAAAAGAGGCCGATAACAGGAGTGGCCTCGAGGCCGAGGCGAAGAAGACGCACGCCGAAATGACGCTCGATTTCGAGCCCGACGGCATCATCTTTGCTGCCGGTTCATTTAAGGGGGCGTCGGGACACGCGGGTGCTTCGTTTATAATCACCACTCCGGATGAACTGGTGATAGCGGATCACTCGAGATATCTGGGGAGTCGCCCCGCAAATGTGCCCGAGTATGCTGCGGTTTTTTTATCAGCGAAGAGGGCGAATTCGCTGGGATTGAAGAAGGTGATTATCAAGCTCGACAATGTTCTGGTCGCAAAGCAACTTGCGGGTGAATACAAGGTAAAGAGCGATGCTCTCAAAAAGCCGTATGCGGACTGCATTCAGGCGCTCGGGGATTTTGAGAGATTTGCGATACAGGTGATCGCGCGCCCTACAAACAAAACAGCCCATCGCATGGCCTTGAAGGCCATAAAGGATCATGAAAAAGAGGAGGATCGAGAGGATACTGAAGGCGAAAAGGGGAACCCTGCATCGGCGAGAATGGTTCAAGATTCGGAACTTGACAGCTGAATCATTGTTTTTGTATGCTGCAGCCGATGAAGCAAACCGGCTGGCCTGGGTCGGCTGGGGTGGATTTCTTAAGTGACCAGGGCCTGACAAATAAATCTATTTTTACGGAGGAACGCATGAGAAGATCGGAAGCAATTGGGCGTAACATAGTTGCGTTATGTGCGGTGGTTCTTTTGGTGGTGGCTCTTCTGGGTTGCGGAGAACCTGAGCAACCTACGGGCGGCGCCCCAGCGCCAGCGAAAAAGGCGGCCGCAAAAGCGCCGAGTCAGCCGGGGGCAATCCCTCAGAGTTCGGGAGAGGTCCTTGCTAGGATTGGCGACGTCGCAATCACGACATCTGATCTGGAGCAGGAGATCGCTGATATTCCGGTTTATATGCAGACTAAATTCAAGACCAAGAGCGGGAAGATCGAGCTCCTGAACAAGATGGTCGAGAACGAGCTTCTGGCCAGGGCTGCAGTCGAGGCTGGACTCGACAGAGACCCAGCAGTCATGAGGAAGATCGAAGACTCGAGGAAGAAGATACTTCAAAACGAGTACTATCGAAGCCACATGAAGGACAAAGTCGGCGTTCCCGAAGATCAGATCAATTCATATTACGAGGCTCACAAGGACGAGTACAAGACCAAGGCGAGAGCCCGCGTCCGGATGATTATGCTGTCCGACGAGGCATCCGCCAACAAGACCCTTGCGGACCTCAAGAAAGATCCTCAGAAATTCGAGGAACTCGCCAAGACTCGCTCAAAGGACGAAGCAACTGCCAGCAGTGGCGGCCTGCTCGGCTGGGTAACCGACGGCGGCTACATCCGTGGTCTGGGCAAGGATTCGGACGTGAATGACGCGATATTCGCACTGAAAGAAGGGCAGACCAGCGAAGTGGTCAAGACCAAGAAGGGTACATTTGCTATCTTGAAGGCCGAGACTATCGAGCCCGCCTCTTATCGCCCGCTGGACGAGGTAAAGCGCAGAATCGCCGATGACCTCCTGGTCAACGATGAGCAAATCCAGAAGTATTATGACGAGAACAAGGACGAGTTCATCAGCAAGGAGAGAGTGAAGGCCAGGATACTCGTGCTCGAGAACGAGAGCGAGGCCAAGAAGGCAAAGAAATCTCTCGAGAAGGGGCTCACCGTTGACAACTTCTCAGCATACGCTAAGAAGAGCTCTATCGATAAGACCAACGCCAAGAACGGCGGGTATCTGGGCTATATCACTCGCGGCAGATACATTCCGGGCATTGGCCGTGATCCGGCCGTCGAGAAGGTCATTTTCGACCTCAACGAGAATCAGATGAGCGATCCGATCAAGACGAAGAAGGGCTGGAGTATCTTCTACGTCGAGAAGAAGGAAGACGCGCAGCTGAAGCCTCTGGACCGAGTGAAGACCCTGATCACCAACAAGCTTCGCCGAGAGATGCGAGAGAGTGCCCAAGACGAATCGATGAACTCGCTCAAGCAGAAGTATGGTTGCGAGATATACGAGGATAAGGTGACGGGCACTGAGGACCCAGATGAAGGTAACGAGGGTATGGAGGGAGAGAATGATAACGCATCTCCCAATATCCGCAATGTCTTCAGGCCCAGATAACACGGGCTACTCTAATTCATGAAGAAGAGAACCACTAGCAGGACTAGCGCGAAAAAGCAGGAGATTACAGAATCCAATGCTCTGCTGGAATCAGAGCAGGCGCTCGAGTATAGAATCAATCTTGTGGTTCTTGTTATCATTGTGATATTACTGCTCACCGTCGTAATTGTGCCCGGTAGTTGGCTCAATACTGCGTCGATGTGGTGCAGGGCGCACATACCTGGGCTTTAGGGACGACAGCAATCATACATGTGCGCCGGCGTAGCTCAGAGGTAGAGCAGCTGATTCGTAATCAGCAGGTCGTAGGTTCAAATCCTATCGCCGGCTTGAGCATTCAGGTTAAATGCAAAGGCATAGGCCAATATTAACAGGAGATAAAGGTGCCAAAGCATAAGTCCGTAATGAAGCGGCTTAGACAAAGTAAAGATAGGAGACTGCGTAATCGCACTCGCAAGAGCCACATGAGGGCCGCCGTAAAGAAACTGACGGCCGCGATTTCGAGCAAGCAAGGGCCAGACAAAGAAGAGGTCATTCGGCTTCACGGCGAGGCGGTTTCCGAGATCGCAAAGACCTCGAGCAAGGGAACGATCCACGCAAACACTGCGTCGCGCAAGATCAGTCGCGTGACAATGGCCGTGAACAAGGCCCTGGGACCGGAACTGCTTGCCGGTCAGCCTCCCATGCCAAAGCCCGAGCCGGCCCCCGTAAAGGAGCCGAAACCAGTTGAAGAACCAGTCGTCGTGGCTGCCGCAGAGGTTATGGAGACGCCTGTTCCTGAGGATGAGACCGAAGAGCTCGAAGACAGCGAGGAACAGTCAGACGAGCAAGATGAGTTAGAAGCCGATTCCGACGATGATTCGGAAGAGGATCCAAAGGGCGAAGACTTCGAGTCCGAGCCGGACGATTCAGACGAGGATAAATGAGGCCAGGTCCTTTGAGACCTCGCTGAATTTTCATAGCACCAAGATCACACCTGCGAGACGCTCGGACGATCGTTAATCTCGAATGGTCCGGGCGCATCTCCGCAAGGCCGGTTTCAGACGGCTACTCTGACAGATCCAAATTATCTGCTGGTATATATGTAGCCTGCAAGGCTATCGCGAGTGAATTGTAGGTCCTGCCATCAACAGGAGATAGCGTGACTTTATCAATTCATCGTTACGCCGAGCGCTTCGATATTGGGGCTACCCCACAGCGATGGTAATAATCCGGCCCTTCACGTATTGCTGGTGCCTGACCGTCTTTCCCTCGATGTGCTTTTGCACATTACTGTCGCTCAGCGCCATCTCCAGAATGTCGCTCTCAGAGATGTCGCTCTCGACATCCAGTTTCGCTCGGATCTTCCCGTTGATCTGAATCGGCACGGTGATCATCTTCGCCTTCGTCAACTCCGCATCGAACTCGGGAAACTCCGCATCGAAAATGCTCTCTGAATGACCGAGTTGCTCCCAGAGCTCCTCAGAAAGGTGAGGGGCAAGCGGCGCCAACAGGAGTATCAATTTTTCGACCGCATCTTGGCTCTTGAAGGCGTCGGACTTCGCGATAGTCGTCTGCAGCTCCATCAATGCCGCGAGGGCAGTGTTGAAGTGGTAGTTCTCCAGGTCGAATCGAACTCGCTTGATCGTCGAGTGCAGCGCGTGCAGGTCATCATCTCCGAGCACTGGCGCCTCCTGACCCTTTTGCTGGAACTCGAGGTGCTTCTGCACAAGGCCCCAGACCTTCTGTAGGAATCGCGAGATCCCGATAA
>JAFGIT010000138.1 GCA_016929465.1 Candidatus Coatesiibacteriota bacterium
AGAGTCTGGACCAACAACGAGAAGCGGAAACTCAACGAGATATCGCGAAGGGTGGCGGATGCCCTGACAGCCGCCCTGGCTTTCAAGGAGCTCGGTGAGAGCGAGGAGCGGCTACGCGAGTTCATGCAGTCCGCGACCGACGGCTTCTCGATCTGGGACTCAGACCTGAATCTAGTCGAGATAAACCTGGCCGGCATTAGCCTTCTATCGCCTGGGACGGATAGACTCTCACTGGTGGGTAGGAATATGTCCGAAGTTGCCCCGATTCTGATACCTCCCGACGGCCTCGAGTTGTACAGGGATGTCCTCGAATACGGAGCTCCTGCCTCGATAGATGACTTCGTCCCTGATCCCCGCGATGGCAATCGTCATTTCTCCCTGAAGGCCTTCAGGGTCAGAAAAGGACTTGGGGTAGTTTTCAGCGACATTACAGAGCGGAAGATAATGGAACAACAATCCCTGCAGACATATAAAATGGAGGCTGTCGGTCGCCTCGCCGGCGGTTTGGCTCATGACTTCAACAACATCCTCACGGCGATAATTGGGAATCTGGAACTGCTGTCGTTGCAATTCGCGGGTGAAGGGACCCTTCCCGCAGAGCTGGATGAGATCCGCAGTGCCTCCAACAAAGCGGCTAATTTGACAGAGCAATTGTTGGCCTTCAGCCGCAAGCAAATCATAGCGCCCAAGGTCATCGATCTGAATGAGATTGTCGAGAATATGAAGAGCATGCTGCGCCGCCTTATACGAGAAGATGTGGAGATTGAGACTTCATTGGAGCTGGACCTGCCCTGCATAGAGGCTGACCCCACTCAGATGCAGCAGGTAATCCTGAATCTCGCGCTAAACGCCAGGGACGCGATGCCGACCGGCGGCAAACTGACAATCGCAACAAAAACCGCTACGCTAGCAGGGAAGTATGAAATGGGCGAGCCATCGCAGGGAGCAAGCCCATACGTGCTGCTGGAGATTGCCGATACCGGAGAGGGCATAAGCAGCGAGACTCGCTCTCATTTGTTCGAACCGTTCTTCACGACGAAGGGAATAGGCCGCGGAACGGGGTTGGGCCTATCGGCGGTGTATGGCATCGTAGAGCAATCAAAGGGGCACATCACCGTTGAGAGCGGAGAAGACCATCCCGGAAGCCGCTTCAAGGTCTATTTCCCTGCCGTCAAAGGAAAGGCAGCCAGGACAAGAGCCGAGGGAGTCTCGAGAGCGTCATTTGAAGGCAATATGGAGACCGTGCTTGTCGTCGAGGACAATGACGCCGTTAGAGGGCTTGTTAACCGGGTCCTATCGAGAGCTGGATACGACGTGCTATCGGCATCTAGTGCGGATGACGCCATCGAGATCTACAAGGAGCGGGGAGAGAGCATTGCCCTACTCCTGACGGACGTCATAATGCCTGGCATGGGAGGTCGCGACCTTGCTAGAGAACTCGAGAAGGACAACAGAAGTCTCCGTACACTATTCATGTCCGGCTACAGCGAGGAGGAGATCGCGCACATGGGAGTTCTGGATAAAGACCTCGAACTCATCGGCAAGCCTTTCAATCCTGAGGACCTTCTGAAGAGAATAAGGGCGATACTGGACCGATAGCTCTTCAGAAGGAATGGTCGGTTTCAATCACCGCGGCTGTGCCGCAATCCCAACCGGTGCATTCCCTGCAGCCCTCTCACACTCATTTTCGACATGAATTCAGAATCGCGTGCTTTGAGCTTTCAGAGACCATTCTGTTATACTCATCGGGCGAAATAAACGAATATCCTGGAGAAATGGAAACAACCTATGAGCGAGAATAAATCACGGCACAAAGGCCTGTTCTATCCGATTGAGATGGTTGGTTTCTGGATCATCAAAGTGCTGGATACGCTGGGCACAGTTCTTTTGATGCTTGGCAAGTTCCTCGTGTGGTCATTCGTGCCACCCTTCCGCTGGGGGCTACTCCTGAAGCAGATCGAGTTCGTTGGAGTCAAATCAACCGCGGTTGTTCTACTCACCGGTTCCTTCACTGGGATGGTCCTCGCGCTCCAAACACATCACGGTCTCGAACCAGTCGGGGCGGAGGCCTACATCGGTACCGTTGTGACACTTGGTATGCTGAGGGAGCTCGGCCCCGTCCTGACAAGCCTCATGGTGGCTGCGAGGGCTGGCTCGAGTATGGCAGCGGAGCTGGCGTCGATGAGGGTAACAGAACAGATCGACGCTCTGACCTCTCTTGCGGTTGAGCCCCTGAAGTACCTTGTGGTTCCCAGAATCTGGGCCGGAATAATCGTGGTCCCAATTCTGACGGGCATCGCTAATTTCTTTGGCGTTCTGGGTGGCTACTTCGTGTCAGTCCACCTCTTGGGAGTCAATCCGGTGCTATTTATGCGCAACGCGGTGCAGTATTCCGAGGTGGACGATCTATTCAACGGCCTTATAAAGGCTGCGGTCTTTGGCCTTATTCTGACGTTGGTCAGCTGCTTTACGGGCTTTTACGCAAGAGGCGGCGCTGAGGGCGTCGGGAGAGCAACCACGACCGCTGTTGTTGCATCGGCCATGCTGATAATCGCGGCAGACTACTTCCTGACGGCAATCATGTTCTAGGGGACTTGCCCTCGAAGATACCGCCCTTTTTCTGGGCGGATTCCGTGGCTACCACACACTCATTGGTTGTTATACTAATTGAAGGCGAATGAAGAAGCTTACATGGATTGTGAAAAGGAGGAAAGCTATGGCAAGAAAATATACACGCCTTTGTATCTCGATCAGCACGATCTGCGCTGTCCTGGGAGTCCTCATGATTGGTCTATTAATTGGCTGTGGTGAGGACGAAAAAGCGGAAGTCGCGAGCAGTCCAGCAGCAAATGAAGATAAGCCGAAGCTGAACACACCCGTGGTCGAGGAGAAGCCGCCAATTGAGGCCGCAAAGAAGGTCTCAAAGGAGGAGGACCTCAAGAGGCTGAGAAGGATTGCAGATATGGATGCAAAGCGGCAGGCCAGTCTGACTCCTTCAGACAATCCCATGGGAGTAGAAGTTAAAAGTGTCAAGCCCGAACCTCGACCGATAGGAAGATCCGTAATGGAAACACCTCAAGAGAGCACATCCCAGGATGAGAATGCAGCCCCGGAAATCGCTGAAATCGAGACAAAATTCGGGAACATCCGCGTGGAGTTCTATCCGAACGTAGCGCCGAAGACCGTCGAGAACTTCAAGAAACTCGCCCAGTCAGGCTTTTACAGCGGAACGACCTTTCACAGGGTGATTCCGGGCTTCGTGATCCAGGGCGGGGATCCAAACTCGAAGGATGATGATCGCTCAAACGATGGTCGGGGAGGGCCGGGTTGGACGATCAAGGCAGAGTTCAATAACGTGAAACACGAGCGCGGAATTCTCTCGATGGCGAGAGGCCCTCATCCGGACAGCGCGGGTAGTCAGTTCTTCATCTGCCTCGGTAGCCTTCCGAATCTGGATCACAAATATACCGTCTTTGGAAAGGTGATCGACGGGATGGATGTGGTCGATAAGATCGCGGCACAGAAGACGGATGCGAATGACAATCCGATCGATCCGGTGCCGATGAAGGTGACTCTGATGGAGAAGCGTCCTGTCGGACCGTGATCCGAATCCGATACTCGAGGCAGGCTAGATAAGCAATTCAGCTATCTGGATGGCGTTCAGCGCGGCGCCCTTTCTCAGGTTGTCCGTGACCGACCACAGGTTGATGCCATATTCGACGGTCTTATCTAGCCTTATCCTGCCGACCACAACATCGTCCTGCTCGCTACAGTCCGAAGGCATGGGGTAATCAGCGCCCGTCGAGGGCACGCCGAGCCGAGAATCGAGGAATGCGTCGGAGACGGCGACTCCCGGGAACTCGCTCAGGACTTCTCTGACCTCCCCGCACGAGGCTCGAGACTTGAGCTCGATGCTTAACGACTGGCTGTGGCAGTTGAAAACAGGCACCCTTATGCAGGTCGGCGAGATTATGTCGTCGCTTCTATCCAGTATTTTGGCCGTCTCGCGCTTCAATTTGGTCTCCTCGACTGAATAGCCGTCTGCATCAAATTCACCGATGCACGGAATCAGGTTGAATCCGATGCGGTGTGGATAGACTTCGACCTTCAGCTCTCTCAATGTGAGCATCGCAAGTGACTGGTGGGCAAGCTCATCTAGTGCCATCTTCCCCGATCCGGACACTGACTGATATGTCGAGACCACCGCCCGTCGAACACCGAATTTCCTTTCGAGCGGATACAAGACCATCAGCAGCTGGATGGTGGAGCAGTTGGGATTTGCGATTATTCCAGAATGCCCATTGATCGATTTGGCGTTGATCTCCGGGACGATGAGCGGTACTCCAGGAGTTAATCTGAAATGAGCACTATTGTCGATAGCGATCGCGCCGGCTTTCGCCGCAATTGGCGCGAACTCCGCGCTAGCCTCAGAGGTGGCGGCAAAAATGGCGAATTCCAC
>JAFGIT010000139.1 GCA_016929465.1 Candidatus Coatesiibacteriota bacterium
CGGCCTCCTCGTCAGGCATCTCGTCATGCCTGGTGGGCTCGCCGGAACTGAGAAGTTCGCGAGATTCATAGCGGAAGAAATTTCGGTCAACACGTACGTGAACGTCATGGCTCAGTATCGGCCTGCTCACAAAGCGAATAAGTACCCCGAACTTCTCAGGCGGGACATCTATGAGCGACATGCAGAGGCATGCGAGATATTTCGGCACGCAGGAATCTCCTGGACGCCCGCTTCGAGGGCCGAATGAAACAATCTCGGAATTCGGTACTCGGCGGGCACTCGGCGGAAACTGAGCCACAGTCGGAAGCGCCGCGATGGCCCTATCACTGTCGGGAGTCGGAACCCAAACCCCGCCACTTTGTTGACCAAGCGGAGAGAAAGGCGTGAATCGCAAAATTGACAGAAAGCGATTCAGATAATATATTTTGAGTGGGCGAGCTGCGGGTAAGTGCTCATTGTCTCGCCTGCCATTCAAGGCGATTGATTCACAAACATAATGAAAAGAAGGCGCTCAAATGCCTCTGTATGAATACGAATGCAAGAAGTGCGGGAACCGGGTCGAGGTGATCCACGGCGTGGATGAAGAAGGACCAAAGACCTGTCCGAAGTGCAAGGGACACCTCAAGCGGCTGCTTGGCGTTCCAGGATTGATCTTCAAGGGCTCTGGCTTCTATGTGAACGACTACGCAAGGAAGGACACCTTTTCCGGCAAGCGCGGGAATAGCTCCACAAGGGCTTCCTCGGACAACGGCGATTCCGGAAAGGCCGAAGAGACCACTAAGGAAAAAAGCACTGACTCGGCAGACAAGCCGGTAGCGAAAAGCGCGGGGGAGAGCTCGACCACGAGCCAATCAGTCTCTGACAGCGGAGTCTAATGGAAAAGCGCTGCTACTATGAGATTCTCGGTGTAAGCAGGACTGCGAGCACAGATGAGCTCAAGAAGGCCTACAGGCAGCTTGCGCTGAAGTACCATCCGGATAGGTGCCCCGACGATCCCGAGGCCGAGGACCGCTTCAAGGAGGCCTCCGAGGCCTACGAGGTCCTCTGCAACTCAGAGAAGCGCAGCATATATGACCGATACGGACATGCTGGTCTCCAGAATTCCGGCTACAGGGGCTTCACCGACGCAAGCGACATATTCTCCAGCTTCAGCGATATCTTCGAGGGCTTCTTCGGTTTCGGCGGAGCGAGGACAGGCAGGCCACGCACTCCACGCGGCGACGATGCACGGTATGACCTGGAGGTCTCTTTCGAGAATGCCATCTTCGGCAAGACCACCGAGATCGAATTCACGCGTCTAAAGGTCTGCTCCGAATGCAATGGCTCTGGCGCGAAGTCGCCATCCGACATTGGGACATGTCCCACGTGCCGCGGCAGGGGCTCGGTGGTTTCGGGACTCGGCTTCGTCCAGATGAGCTCCACGTGCCCGAGCTGCCGAGGAACTGGCACCATAATCCGTGAAAGGTGTGCCGTCTGCAAGGGCAAGAGGCTGGTCAAAAAGAAGGCCAAGCTCGAAATATCGATCCCATCGGGCGTCGAGACGGGCAATTATATCAGCCTGAAGGGCGAGGGACATGAGGTCCCGGGCGGAGTACCGGGCGACCTCCATGTCGTTTTCATTGTCAGAGAGCACGAGTTCTTCACGAGACTTAACAGCGACATCCTGTGTGAGATGCCGATTTCATTCACGCAGGCTGCGCTCGGCACCAGGATAGAAGTGCCGACTTTGCGGGCATCGAGGAAGCTCGCAATCACGCCTGGGACGCAGTCTGGGACCGTGCTGAAGATCCAGGGCGAAGGCGTGCCGGGAAAAGGTTTTTACTCTGGCGGCGACTTGCTTGTTAAAATCATAGTCAAGACTCCGACGCGACTAACGGCGGAGCAGGAAGCACTACTAAGGGAATACGCGAGAATATCCGGCGAGGAAGCGCCGGAGAAGAAGGCTGGCGCGTTTCAGCGCATAGCCGAGAAGATATTCTAGCGGTTTGGTTGTGATGAGTATAACTTGACAATGAATATGGTTATTATGATGCAGGACGAAGAGATTCAAGATAATTGCGAAGAGCACGAGTGCTGCGACGATAAGTCATGCAGCTGTCGGTCTCGCACGAGTATATACAAGGACGAGCTGAAGGAGCTCAAGGAGCACGCGACGAAGACGGAGGAATACCTCGACGATCTGCGCCGCCTGAAGGCCGAGTTCGACAACTTCAGGAAGCGGTCCATAAAGGAGAAGGAAGCCCTGATCCACTATGGCGAGGAAGAGCTCGTCATGGAGCTCTTGACGACGATCGACAACTTCGAGAGAGCGATCGCAGCCGCGAAGGAGGCCGGGAGCGAGGGCCCTTTCCTGGAGGGCATGACGCTCGTCCACGATCAGATGATGTCGGTGCTGAAGAAGCGCGGGCTGGAGCGGATAAAGAGCAAGGGCGAGGAGTTCGACCCGAATATCCACGAGGCAGTGCTCCAGGAGTTCAGCGACGAAGTTCCGCCCAATCACGTGATAGACGAGCTCCAGACAGGGTACATGTTCCGCGATAAGCTCATGAGGCCGGCAAAAGTTCGAGTTGCAAAAGCGGCTCATTGAGATAAAAAGATAATTAGTGGGCCGTTAGCTCAGGAGGTAGAGCATCTGCCTTTTAAGCAGAGGGTCGTTGGTTCGAGTCCAACACGGCTCACTCTTCTATAGCCGCCTTCCCGGCGATCCGGGGGCCGCAATGCCCCCAAGACCTGTTTTCCCTATTTAGCCCCACTCTTACCCACCTGTTCACGGAAAAATGACACAATAATGACACAAAAATTGGGGTATGAACCGGGTTTCTGTGGAAGCCGAATTCCTGAAAATACAATCGGCGACAATCAGGTTATACAGCCTCAATAACGGCTTGCAACGTCCCAATAACGTCCCAAAATGCTGATTCGCACCGCCCGTATCATCTCGCCGGCAATGATTCCCAGTGCGGAAGCACACCTGAAAGGCTGGAGGAAGGCATGGTTTTTCTGTCTATCTTTCGGACGGATCTTTCGTGAATGGCTCTTTCGACAACTCCGACATGTCAGCTACTTGAAGAAATGGGATGATCATTGGCGGAAGCCCGGCTCGATATGTGCAGTTCTGAACATATTCCCGAAAATATGGCCAAGTTTGAAGGCAGAGAAGTGTCTTGCGGAAGTGATCGAACGTCTTCAACGAGATCACTTCTTTGCTTTTATATCTGGATATGATCTTGCATCGAATGTCTATCAGAACGGGATCTTCTGTCTTCTTCCTTCCAATGACCCTCAGATCCTGAGTGACTTCGAAGCAATTGTCTTCTAACACCTCAAATTTCACCGCATTATTTATCCTGGTGCGGACCTCAACGCCTGTTTGATATAGCTCGGATGAGAATTTCGCCGATGCTCCTCTAGTTTGGATGAATAGAAGCTGAAGGCCAGTTATAAAATCTGAGGCGATCTGAAGAGGAGTATTGTCTAAGACGTCTGATGATTCTGTCATTCCTGTTGTCCTATCATTTGTGCGCAGGGGGGTTCGATGAGATATTCTGCCTGGGCCTCTTGAGTAGTGTTATATATTTCCTCCTGGATAGAAGTGCGATAAAGACTCGCTATCACATCGAGCGCAGAACTCTTAAGTTCCCTAATTGCATCCACAATGATCCTCTTGCCCTGTATCAAGCCCAGCGATTGGCTAGCACTCTGGACAAGTAGCTGATTAAGACTAGTTCCTTCGAGCCCTGCCATCTCCACAAGCGCCCTGTGCAATGAAGTTGGACATCTCAACAATATGCGCCCTGAGTATTTGACATTATCGCGAGGTTCAGGGACCTCATACCCTTCATCCTCTAGCCATCCCATCCAGTTGATTATTGTACTCTTTACGTGTTTCTCCAAATCATCAAGCGCGTCTATGTGAGTCACGCAGCCGGGCAACTCGGGAAAGGTGATTTCATAGCCATCTCCGACCGCTCTTAAAGTAAAAGCGTAGGGCCGGTCGGCGATCATGCCGACTCTAACGTCTGATGCCCCTGCGTCAGATTTATTCCGTTTCATCGTGATCTTCAGGCTCCTTTCTAAGTTCTGCAACTCGTTTTAATCTATCCAAATTCCTCTCAATGTCTCGCGGATTGACCGAGTCTTTGCCGCTATGCGGTTTCCCAAAAGATATGATGCTATAAGGCGCTTGACTGCCGGCCCGCATTTTCTCATCAAAGGGCTTCAATAAAGCGTTACTATAGCCCACATCGGCGCCTTTGCATTTTCGTTTTAACTGCTTCCATCCTTGTCTATTAAGCAACCACTCTACGTTGCGCCATCTGACTGATTTCGGGTTTTCCTCCATGTATTCGAGGAGATCATCTTCATTCCTAAGGTTCTTTTTCCCGCTCATATCCCGCAGGATATAAACGTCTGACCAAGAATACAAGGACATCTTGGCAGCATCGACGCTATCACATATAATATCAATATGTCAACTAATCGTAAAATGAACATCTCACACTAGCAGAAGTTGCTTGATGCCCTCAATCCCCTACGGACGCCTTCGAATGGACATTTGCGAAGGACCTGAGGGGGTTCGGAAGGCCGATTTGCTCCATTGCAGAGGGGCGCAGGTTCGAATCCTGCACGGCTCACTTCTCTTTAGCCGCCTTCCCGGCGGTTCTGCGGCCAAATTGCCCCCAAGACCTGTTTTCCCTGTATAGCCCCACTCTTGCCCAGCTGTTTACAGAAGAATGGCACAAGAATGGCATAGGGCAGGCCTTTAGGGTCTGATGAAGGGAAATTGCTCTTGATGGGCCTGTAAGGAGTAAGAGACAGGCCGGGCCATACAGATATGGGCGCAAGTTCAATACATCATTCGACGGCGCTCTGAGAGCGCCTTATGGGTTGCCTCTCTCCAGTCTCTCCGCCAACCACACCTTGATTATCGATTGTCGGGGCACGCAGAGACGCTTCGCCTCTTTGTCCAGCAACCGGACCATCCACACAGAAAAATCGACGTTCACCCGCTTGTGCTCCTGTCCAGGCCGTCTTGATCTCGACAAATCGAGATGCTCGGAGATATCGCGGCCCTCGTCGAATCTCTTGTCGAATTCATTTGTCTTCATAGATGGCAATCCCCTCCTTCTTCTCCTCAACCGGCTCATAGTGCGCGGAGGGGTCATTGGGGGCGGGGCCCATGCCATTGATCTTACCGTTCCTTCTGAAGGTCACCTGAATATCCAGAATCTTCTTCTCGAACTCACACTTCAAAAAGACCCTGTCCCATCCGTCGATTTTCGCCTTTCGAGCGCCTATCACTCTCTTGAAGGCCCCATTCTCTGCTGTCTCAAATCCCATTCGCCACCCCTCGCGATTCATGGCGGGCGTGACCCTCTTCCGGATTCTCTCATCGAAGTGCTTCATGGCGCCCTCGAAGTCGTCTCTGGCGCGGGCCTCAAGACACTGCTGGGCGATGGCTATCTGGTCCACCTCTACCCGAGCCTCCTCCTCTTCCTCCGCTTCTTCGCAGCACACCAACAGGCATGACAACAGGAACAAAAGACCCAAAGCCAAGCATCTCCGCCTCATCATTCTTTTCCCGTCCATATCCCTTTCATCCCCCATCCTTCAGCCTTTACTACTCTGCGTAGCAGCGCCACGCTGCGTAGCACGAGCATCCCTTCGGACATCCTCTTCCCCCTTTCTCCCCGCAGCCTACGGCAGCGGATAGTGATACCCCATATCGGCCGTGCCGGTGCCTGGCGTGCGTCGCTTTGCTAGGTTTGAGATGATTATTGCGATCTGCAAAGGCGAAGACCAAGGCCTCCAGTGTAGTTGCTGGGACTCGTGGGATCCCTACTCGCGCACCGATAGAACCAGGGAATTGCTCCAAAATTACCCCCACGAGTGACCCTCTTGGAGCGATTACTGGGGCCAAGAGGGTCAATGTCCGGATTTGGCCTCTCCTCATAATAATCATCGTCATACCAATCCCAACACCACTCCGCTGCGTTTCCATGCATGTCGTACAAGCCCCAGGCATTGGCCTCCTTCTCGCCAACTGGATGAGGTCGGCCATTGGCATTGCCGCTCACCCATCCCGCCCTGAATATATCAGAATCCAGGTCACCCGTGTTAAATCGAGACGTTGTCCCCGCCCGGCAAGCATATTCCCATTCTGCCTCTGTCGGAAGACGATAGCCGTCTGCTGTGAAATTGCAGGAGACGTCCGCAGAGATGATCCTGTGATCAGAGGTAGAGTATTGCTTGTTTGTGATCGTGTAGCATTTGGTAAGGCCATGTGCATCCGACAGTTTGTTACAGAATTCAACGTTATCGAACCAAGTCTCGTATGTTGTCGGAAGACGATCACCTTTGAACCAGCTGAGATTCCTGCCCATGATCTCTTGCCACTGCCCTTGAGTGACCTCTGTCTCCGACATCAAGAATGCAGAGATGTGGACAGTGTGCTGCGGCTCTTCATCATCTCTATGCCATTCCTCCTCTTCAGGAGAACCCATCAAGAACGACCCGGCAGGGATCGACAACATCGTGATGTCCGTCGAAGGCCCGGCATCAAATGAGAACGGTGCGAGGCTGGCGTTGCAGACCCAGTCCGACGTTTCAGGATACATGAGGACTGCGGCGAAGGCGTAATCTCCGTCATTTCCTATTGGCGGCATTGAGCAGGGCACGTCAAGGCGCCAGTAGGGTGTCCGATGCATCGTGAACGGGCATGGGACCCATATTTCAGGTATCCAGGGCTCGATCCGATCGCTCCACCCGGCAATCTGGTAGGTGTATATGTCGCCATCAGGATCGATCAGGCCGACATATACAGCAACGCTCATCGCCTCATCGAGATTTTCGGCAGACAAGCTCACCTCGATGGTGTCCCCCTCTTCGTAGGTATCGCTGTCAGTGTATATCGTGATTATTGGCCCGCCGTGGACCACCCCGCTTGCA
>JAFGIT010000140.1 GCA_016929465.1 Candidatus Coatesiibacteriota bacterium
ATCCGATGGCGATCCAATGGTGTTGTATTGGTCCTCTCCCGAGACATCGAGGATCGCTCCAAAGCCGAGTGTGGAGCCGAAGCCCTGGCCTTGAGAATAACAGCTGTAGTAATCGCTGCCGGCGAGGTCGATCAAGAGCCCGATCCCGGCGTGGGCGGCCCCCTCGCACCAGTAGGAGTAGTCCGCATCCGCGAAGTATGAATCGTCGCCCTCATAATCGATGAGTAGCGCTGAGCCGTGCCAGGCTGAGGCGATCCCGGAAGGACCGCTGAAGTATTCGTCATTCCCCTGAAGGTCGAAGATTGAGGCGACCCCGAAGAGCCCGCAGCACAGCGCGGCAGAATCCGACCCGCCGTCATATTCGTCGTTGCCCGAGAGATCGATTATAGCGCCGACCGGCCTGTCGAACGAGCGGGGGACTGCGTGGCTCCCTCGGTAGATGTCATCCCCACCGAGGTCGATGATGATCGAATACTCGTCGAGGACTTGCTGGTCCCCCGTCCCGAGTATGCAGCATCTGCCTGCCGGGGCGGTGAACTTGATAGTATCGAAGTCGGTGGGCTGTATCTCGTTTTCATCCAGCCACAGCCGGAAGGCCGTGATGGCCCCCGAGACATCCGAGACGAATGTGCTGGTCCCTGTGGAGAGGTGGTCGAGATCGAGGCGATGGATGCCGTCCTCGATGGTCCCGTCGCTGGTCCCGTACCAGGGCGAGGCGGCGAACTGGTATAGCCTCCAGCGTTCGATGTCGTTCAGGCCATCGGTTGTCACCTGCAGAGCCTGTGCAAGGAATTCGATGTCGAAGGCTGCCTGGATGGCTGGCGATGCGGTCTCCGCTGCGTCAATTATGGCATCGATGAATTGTCTGACCTCAGGCTGCAATGTATTCCAGTTCGTCTCATCGGCAGGCGTATCGAACATGAAGCTCTGAAGCGCTGCAGGGGGCACGCACTTCGGCGCCGACCTTGTCACTGTCTCTTCCTCATACTCGAGCATCTGGAAGCAGTAGGTCACAATTGCCGCGGGATCGCGTGCGTTCTCGAGGAAGAAGTCGCCAATCTCGCCTGATAGTCGGGGCACCTCGGTGATGTCGGTGAACAGGTCCTTCATGACCTTCAGGCGGAGCTCATGCCCCCCGAAATATCCAACCTCCGTCTCCGAGAATCCGAGCGGCGCCTCGTTGATGCCGATGTTGGATTTCAAGTAGTCCAGAACCGCGGAAGGGAGCTCGAGCGATGACCTGTCGTCTGCAGGGCGCGAGTTGTGGCGGACGGGCACGGAAATAGAATCAAGATCGCTCAGCCACTCGCCGGTCGCGGCATCGACAAAGAGCGCCATCCACTCATAGAATCCGGGTGGGAACGCCTCGTTGACGACAATCGAATCAATGGGATAGCCATCGAGCACGAATCCGGCTGGTATCATCAATCCGATCCCCTCGGGAAGCGGTCCATAAGAAGGCCAAAAGAGCAGGTCTTCACCAACGCTGACCGCGATATATGCCAGCACATCACGGGTAGCGGCGGGATTTGAGACGTCCGCAAAGACCGACATCATATCTCCCGGGAGATAGGTGGTCATGTCGTTCAGATCGCGGCCCATGTTGAGCGCGAGCGATGGGCGGATGCCCTCGATTGCATCGATAGTGTATTCCTCTCGTCCGCTTCTGTATCCGAGCCTTATCTCGCGGATAGTGCCCAGTGTATCGATCACATAGAAGACCGGCACGTTGCCGTCGTCATCCGCGATGTATGCCGACCAGCATTCGCCGTCGCTGTCCATCGCAAGCGGAAAGGTGATTGAATGCGCGTCCCTGAATGAGGCGAGGTCGTCGAGAGTCTCGCCCGTGGGATTGATGTCGATTCCGAGTACCACGACGCCCTGGTCTCGATAGGGCTGATAAACATTCTGCTCGTATGCACCGGCCGCCGAAGCACACCGGCTGCTCGTCGTCTCGAGAAGGAAAAGGACCACGACCTTGTCCGAGTAATCGGAAAGGCTGATCGGCTGACTATCAAGGCCATAGACCGTGAAATCGGGCGCCGCATCGCCAACGGAGAGATACGAGTAGGCGTGGATTGGTGCAGCTAAGACAACAGAGGCAAGTACACAGCGAATGAGATTCCTCATACCCTCATCTCCATTCAATCGGACCCGGCATGAAGCGATTCGATCTGCTCATCGTCATCAGTTCCATCGATATTGAACTCGACCATGCTTTGACGAGTGATTTCATCCATAATTTGGGACAAATACCCTCTTGCTACGGAGAGCGTGAATCTCTCCTTCAGAATTGGGATGTTTATAATTTCCTCGATGCAGCTCATATATGTCTCAACAATTGCGGAAATAGCATAGTGCTTCTCCGCCCCTTCCCGAAGCTTATCAATGAGAACGCTCACATCCTCTGTGGATTTAATGACAAAGGAGATCGGATAGCGTTCTATCTTGTCTATATCTAGGAAGTACTTCCGAACATCGAGGGTCTCGGTAACCTGAAAAAAGCGACCGAGAGGTCTCATCACGAAATCGATTCCACCATCATTCGCATTCGTTCTGCCGGTCTTGTAGAGTTTGAGTGGAGATTGCTCCAATTCATCCTGCTCAAATCCGAAATACAAAACCTGATCAAAATAAAACAGTTTCAAAATGGCATAGCTGACTATTTCGAAAATACGCGCGTCGACGCTTGGAGCGATTAGATCGGAGATGAACTCCTCAACTTCACCTTGGTCGGCCTTGGATATCTCTCTCATTTTCTGGCAAACCTGGATGAAATTGGCGAACGCTTCCTGTTTTGCGGCAATATAAGCGTCAATAATTTCCATGATGGCAGGCGCAAGATTGTATTTTCTTCGCCCCACACCGAGGATCAGAAGTTTCTCATTGATCCAATATCGCTGCGGGTTATGAGTGCGAAGGATCGGTTGCACTTCCGCTTGTGGGAAGTACTTTCGGAATTCTAGATTCATCCTATGGTTAAGGGCATGGTTTTGGAGCTTCTCACCAAATGGTAACTCACGCTGCCGTCTGAATAGCGAGGAGAACCGCGCTCCATCATATTTCGCGTATCCTTGTTTCTTGTGATATCCATGGGCAAGGTAATCCTCAATGAGGACGTAAATCGCATATAGATTGGCAAAACTGCTCCGCGCTTTGGAGCCTCGCGTGGCGGAGACCGTTTTCAGATTGATATATTGAAGCAGCTGGCTTTTCTCGAAGAGTTCCGCGGCATCAGATCTGAAATGCCCCTTTAATATTTCGATGATCTTGGAAGTGAATTCGTGCTCCATGGGACTGCTACCGAAAAAGAGCGAGAATTTGCTGGGACTCCGAACTGCCTCTCTCAAAGGTTTTGGGTTCCCGGCGGAGACTTTGACCGTTATATGACTCCACAATACCCAAGCGTCGCAGGCCTATTTTCACGTATTCCTCTTCGATCTCTACACCTACCGAATTCCTGAGCAACATTTGGGCGACTGCAGATGTCGTGAAGGTCCCTGAAAATGGATCAAGCACAACATCTCCCAGATTTGAGCTAGCGCGGACGATTCGCTCCAGGAGGGCCATAGGTTTCTGCGTCGGGTGGTTCTCGTACTCCTTCATCCTATATCGAACTCTGGGAAATTGCCAAACATTTCCGGGCACTTTCTGACTATTATATACATTCGGTGTCGGCTTCCTATAATCAATCAGCCTTCTCTTCGCACCCGTTCTTGCCTCAATCATTACATCGTCGGCGTTGAAGGTGTAATTGCTCTTGTCTTTGACACAGAATAGTATCGGCTCGTATAGAGACCCAAAATATTTGCGAGCCTGAACACCCGAACTATCGTAGGCCCAGACTATGCGAGAGAGAATTACAAGACGGTCTCGGAGATATATGTCGAAGTAAGGCATGTTCTGAGTCGATGTCATCACATACAGGGAGCCATGCGGCTTCAATCTCTGGATACAGAGATCCAGCCATTGATAGCACCAAGTGAGATAGGCCTCATCAGATGGCCAACGGTCCATTCTTCCGTTGAAGCTCTTGCCAATGTTGTAGGGTGGATCAGCAAAAATCAAGTCAACGGAGCTTTCCGGCACACAGTCAGCCAAAATCTGAAGCGAATCTCCCAGAATGATCTCATGTCCATCCTTCTGAAAGGTCTTCATGGTGCTAGATTTGCCAGAATAGAGGCCTTAAGTCAATCACTCTCTGATGCCGTATTGAGAATGTCGCCCACACTACTTGGTCATCAAAATTCAGTCTCAACTAAGCTCTTCCCTCAGAAAAGCCTCAGTGGTCTTGCTCTTCAGCGCATCCCTCAGCCCATCCCTCAAGCCAGATTTTCTCAGGGCGACGCTGATTGCTCTGAGGGCCATCAGATGCTGGTCGGGATACTCTGCCGGGGAGACCAATAAGAATACGAAGTCCACCGGCCTTCTGTCCAACGAGTTCCAATCGACCGGCCTTTCGAGGAGGCCGCACACGACCACCACCTTCTTCAGGCCAGAGACCTTGCAGTGGGGGAATGCGACGCCGTCACCGGCTCCGGTGCTCGCGAGCTTCTCGCGCTCGAATACACGCTGCGTGACGATCCCCTCCTCGGAGATGATCCCCTCCGCCTTCAGGACCTTCGCCATCTCCGAGATGACGCCCCTGCTTGAATCCGCGATCACCTCGGTCACCCTGCTCCCGATTAGTTCATAGAGAGAATAATCATCGGGGCGGCGTGTCTTGGTGGCGAGCGACTCCCTCTCCCCTGTCGTCCAGCTCTTCCACTTGAGAAGCGTCTTCTCGGATATATATGCCCCGCCGACCTCGAAGAGAACCAACGCGGGGATAATGGTGTTGAAAATCTCCTCTCCGCCGTATCCCTTCAGCATGGTCGCGACGAGAATGACCTCGACCGCCGCCATGCCCGCCTGGGGCAGCATCAACCGCGGGAGGCATGCTGTGATCTTCGGATCCTGCCCGGTGATCTTGCAGCCGGCCCAGTTGCCGATGAGCTTCCCCGCCAATCGCAACCCGAGATAGCCCATCACGAAGACCAGCGAGTCACTGGAAAAGCCCTCGATCTGAACGCTCGCGCCAATTATCGCGAAGAAGAGCAGGTTAAAAATGGGCATCACATTCCCGATGCGAAGGGAGTCGAATATCGCATGTGAGTGAAAGTTCGATATTAGAAAGCCCGCGACAACCGCAGTGATCAGGAAAGGGAGGTTGAAGTGGATTGCGGTTGCTATCCCGATCGCCACGACGCCGATCATGATCAGGAGCATCTCGACCGACGGCGTCGGATGCTCGGAGAGTATCGTCGATAGGAACGACTCCTTGCTCGCATCCCTATCGTCGGTCGGCAGCCTTTTTTTGACGGTGAGCTTCAGTATTCCAAAAACCCCGGCGCCGACTAAAAGAGCCATGATCAACTCCTCCAGCACATGCCCCCCAAGTGAGAGCAGAGAGAGCTCGACGCCTCTTTTCATGGCGACAGCTATCCCGAGGAAGACCGAGAAGAAGATCACTTCGATGATGTCGTCTAGGACCACGATGTTCGCAAGAATATTCTTGAGGCGACCCTCGATATTCAGCCTCGACATGAGTATGAACGTCAGTGCGGGCGCAGTTGCAATCCCGATCGAGCCGATCAGCATTGAGTGGATTATGTCGAAGTCGAATGCCAGCCAGAATCCCATCGAGATCATGACCCAGGTGAGCAGCGCCTGCAGGATACAGATGATGGATGCCTTTATCCCAACCAGTTTCAGCCTGTCGATGTGGAGCTCTTCCCCCAACGAAAAGGCGACGAGCCCAAGAAGCAGGAATACGAAGAAGTGGAAGCTCTCGAATATCTCCGCATAGGCGTGAAAGCTGGTGTTGAAGAAAGTGTAAACTGGCTTCAGGAAGGACATCCCCTTCAGTCCAGAATAGTGCTCGAGTACTCGGTGAACGATCTCGAGGAAGTGCGGACCGACGAAGATACCACCGAGGATCTGCCCGACCACCTCACCGATGTGAAGCTTCCTCGCAAGAATCCCGCCCACGTATGCAGCGAGCACCAGCAGCCCGATCGCAAGAATCTGCATCTTCATGAACTGGAGTTCCACTGCTTCTGTCCCTAGAGTAATTGAGTTATCCAAGCCCCGAACAGCCCATTAATATCCCACAGCCGAGGCCGCTTGTCAGCGCCGGATGGACTGGGGGCTGAAATACTCGGATTTGTGTCTGAATTATGCTCGTCGCCGGGCTTCCAGCCTGCCGGGGACTATCAGAAGTAGCGCAGGTAGATGTAGATGCTCGAAATAACAACGCTGAAGAGCATAAGCGGGAACGCGTAGCGGGTGAATCCGAAGAAGGTCAGCCGGTAATTATTCCGCTTCGCAATCTGCGCCACGACGATATTTGCAGAGGCGCCGACGAGGCTGCCGTTGCCCCCGAGACAGGAGCCGAGCGCAAGCGACCAATAGAGTGGTTCCGCGATCTGGGAGGTCACTTCCGCCGACCCAGGATCGAGCCCCATCTGCGCCGCGAAGGCAGGAATTATGGACTTGACGACCGGAATCATGGACATCACGAGAGGTATGTTGTCCACCACAGCGCTGATAAGCGCGCTGAACCAGAGAACCACGAGACATGTAAGAAGCAAGTTCCCGCTGGTATAGCCAACAAGCTGCTTGCCGAGGAATGCAAAGAGGCCGACGTATTCGAGGCAGCCTATCAGCATGAATAGCCCGACAAAAAACATGATCGTGTTCCACTCCACCTTCGCGAG
>JAFGIT010000141.1 GCA_016929465.1 Candidatus Coatesiibacteriota bacterium
ATCTGCAACGTAACCACCGAGGGAATTTGTTTGTTCCCTCGATGGCGCTCGGACCGCGGTGCTTCCTCTATCCGTTGAGTCCCCTCTTAGAACTCGAACTTCATACCGAATAACAGGCGACGCCCTGCTTCATACCCACCCGGCTCGCCCTTAAGCTCATCCATATAAGATACATTGCGATGGTCGAACAGGTTGTAGGACTGGACCATCAGGCTCAGAGTATAATCTCTAACTTTGAACTCCTTGAGAAGGGTGAGGTCGAACGTGCTGTAATAAGGCTCCCTCTCCTCGTTTGGATTATCATCCTCACGCTCCAGCTGGTCGGTCTCCTCATTCCTCACGAGATAGCTTCGAGTATATGGGAAGCCCGAATTCCAGCTATAGACACCATTGAGGTTTATGTCGTAGGGAAGCTCGATATTAAAGGAAACCGCGAGTGCATGGCGCAGGTCCCAATCGAGCCAGGCCTCGCTACCTGTCATGTTGCCGTATCTGTCGATGCCGATCGACTTCGCCTCTTGATAGGTGTAGGATGCTCGCCCCTCGAAACGCTTGCTGAAAGCCTTCTTGATCGTCACCTCGGCGCCGCGAGCCCACGCTCCGGCAACGTTCATCAACTGCCATTCGTCGATGGCTGGATCAGGGTTGACATCCACACTTTGGAGTAGGTCCTGCATGTCCTTGTCGTAATAGGTGAGCTCAATAGTGACATCCGGGAAGACTTCTCGCTCGATCCCGAACTCAAAAGCCTTGTTGATCGGGTTCGACAATCCGGATGCCCCTTTATAATGGTCGAAAAACATTGTTCCAGCCAATGAAGCAGTCGACCCATACTCGAAGACACTCTCGCTAGGCTGCGACATCGCGTCCATTAGCGGAATAACCTGGAAGAACCAACCATACTGCACGCGGATTCTGGTCTTATCATCCGGAGTATATGTCAAGCCGAGACGGGGCGAGAATTCGCTACCATTGTTCGCCTCTTGCCAGTCGTACCTAAAGCCATAATTCAGAAAGATCGGTAGGTCGTATTTCTCGTCCAGGCTCCATCTGTCTTGAATATACGCGCCGCCATAGTGAGTGTCCCAGTCGTCTTTCAGCATATAAAAGTGCTGCTTGCCGAAGTAGCTGATCTGGGCAGGGTCGGCGCTCCAATCCTCGCGGTAGAGTAGAATGTAATAGGGCAATTGTACATTCTCACCTTCGTAATCGACGTACACGCAGGACACACCTGCTCTGAAGCGATGGTCATCCTTGATCCAGGTGATGCTGGAATTGATGAATCCGTTGTAAACCTCTCTCCACTGCCAGTTATAATAGTCACCTCGGCCGCTGCCGTACTGCTTCTCTGGAGACCAACGAGCTTCATCCCAAACACGCACGTATGACCATGGCGAATAGTCACGCCAGTCCATGTCCTCGACCTTTGCCTCGAGATACATCCGGCCGTAGCCGATGATGCTTTCCAGGACCACCTCGGGCGTGAAGGTATGCGTATGGTTTACGGAAAGGAAATTGTAGTCGAATTTCATCGTGTAGAGATGAACGGGCTCGATGAAATCGACGCCTGGTCTCGTATCGACGGAATTGAAGAAGTATTGAATTACGAACTTGTCATCGATGCCGGCCTGCCAGGTGAACTTGGCCATGCCGCCCATTTCCGTCCATGTGCTGTCGCTATAGTCATCCTGCGGCCAATCCGCGGTTGGGAACATGCGCTTGTTATCCTCGAGCTCGAACGACATGAAGAAGTTGAGCTTCTCGGGAATTATTGGTCCCTTGAGGGTGAAACCAGGATTGCGGCTTCGCCAGTCGTAATCGACTCCGTCAAGCCTGTCGCTCTGGTAGTTGAAATGGACATCGCCATGGAAGGTGTCGGTTCCGCTCTTGGTCACGACATTGACCATACCAGACATGTTGCCGCCATATTCAGCGTCGTATCCACCGGTGATGACTTCCATCTTCTCGACGGCATTCATATTGACATTCGTGCCATAACCACCGGTCACGGGGTCTTGAGCATTCATGCCGTCAACCTTGAATCCCACTTCTCCCGTACGGCCACCACGGATATGGACGTTCTGGTCACGATCGACGAGCGTGCCAGGAAGAATCTTGAGGGCGTTCTGATAGGCCCGACCTTGAATTGGCATATCCTCGATATAGTCGCCATCGATTACGTCTGAGGTTCCAGAGACTTCCTTCTCGATCAGAGGATTGGTCGCAACTACCTCGATCTCCTTCTCGATGGCTGTCTGCTGCTCCAGCTGAACAGTCACAACGGCTGTTCTATCCATCAATACACTTATGTCAGTAACCTTCTTCTTCAGATAGCCAACGTACACAACCTCGATTGTGTAGGTTCCAGGGGGAAGGCCAGCCCGGACGAACTTGCCGTCTTGATCAGCGGAAAAAGCATAGGGCTTCAGGAGGGCGGGGCCAGATATCAATATGTCAGCGAAGGGAAGCGGTTCCCCGGTCGAGGCATCTTTGACCTCACCTTTTATTGCACCGGTAATACCGCATTGTGCGGGTACTGAAAGGGCGAGCCCTATAAACAGCCCCACGAATAAAACCAATAGGCGCGTAAATAAACTCTTCACCTAAACGTCTCCTGTCAAATTAATATTGTATGCCTCCTGCACTCCAGGCCATCGCGCTCGAAGAAGAGCAATTGACGCGAAATGCGAAAACCAAAACTACCGATGAATGACCTACGAGATACGCGCAGGGACAAATTCACCTTACACCGATTATACTCGGCTTCCGCCAAATCCTATGAACAATACTGTTGACTGTCAACAGTTTTGTTTGGGAGGTTGATTGGGATAGCGTGTGGATTCGATTAAGTCTAGGCCATTCGTGTACCGAAGTTCAGGGCGTCATTTGTCCTTACGCCGGCGAATATCGTGAGAATGGATTGATGAGTCTCGTCGATCCGGCGACATCTAATGCGCGCATTGATCTTAACTTGTGTTTTGGCTTGCTCGGTGCCAAGAATATAATCAGTGGAATATAATAGATTCGGCATCCAATAAATTCATAAGGAGAACACCTTCGTGAAAAAGTCGATATTCATGGGAATCATCCTTCTATTGTGTCTCGCCTCGGTCGTAATTGGCCTGATGATGCTTCAAAAAGGCACTCCTCGCTATCGAGAGAGTTCCATGGATCGAATTGCGGGCGCTGTCGAGAGGAGACTCGGCAAATTCGAGCCGAGAATCGGCCCCGGCGTCGGCCTGATTCGGGTGTTCGGTGCGATTACCTATAGCGAGTCTCAAGGCTTTTTGGAGGCCTATCCTCGGGGCGCGCTCAGGACGATCCGGGAGCTTCGTCAGCTCAGGAAAGACGAAGATGTAAAAGCCATCGTCATTCAGATAAACAGCCCCGGAGGGACGGTTGGGAGCGTTCAGGAGATATGCCACGAGATAAAGCTCGCGCGGGAAGCGGGGAAAAAGGTCATCGCGTCGGTGGCGGATATGGCCTTTTCCGGGGGCTATTACATCGCGTCAGCGTGTGACGAGATAATAGCCAATCCTGGTTCTCTGACTGGCAGTATCGGCGTGATAATAGTGGGGGCAGACCTGCAGAGGCTCCTGGAGATGCTCGGCATCAAGTTCAATGTCATCAAGAGCGGCAAGCACAAGGACATCATGGCGTATTGGCGAGACATGACGGACGAGGAGAGGAATCTCCTCCAGACCCTCATAATGGACTGCTATCAGCAGTTTGTGAGCGCGGTCTCGGAGGGTAGAGGAATCTCCATCGAGCAGGTCCTTCCGCTTGCCGATGGACGGATATTCTCGGGTGTACAGGCGATTGAGAACCATCTCATCGACAGCCTTGGAACGCTCGATGATGCGCTCAGGAGGGCCGCGGATCTTTCAGGCATCAAAGGAGACCCGAACATCATCTACCCGACAATTGAGCCGTTCGAGCACTTCTTCAGATTTCTGGACGCCAGGTTCGGGAAGAAGGCCCTGTTAGGTGACGTGGTTGGCGTCGAATTCGACTCCCCGATTCAGTATCGAGCAGATATCGGCGCTCCTGAGGCGGCCTTCATCTATCCAAATAACGGCGGCAGGTAGGGGGGATTACGATGCAAAGTGAATTCTCTATGCAGTACGAAGACCGTGCTCCGGCCGTGCGGTCTGAAAGTGGTCTCGCCATCCTATACGACCAGCTGAGTGCGCCCAAGAGTGCTGTCGAGGCCATCGCGGAAAAGCGGCCATTCGGCTTGGCCATATTCGTTCTGATACTATCGGTCATCAGCAAGGTCGCTGCGGGACTAATCGTGCCATCGAATGCGGGGGTATTCAGTGACATATCCCTCTTCATTCTATTGTGCTTCGCGCAGATAGTCATAACGGCCGTATTCACGATTCTCGCTGCCAGCGTCTATCACTTCGCGGCGACGAATGAATACAAACTCGGGGATGTCAGGGTCCTCTTCATCCTGATCTCAGTCTGCCTTCTGCCGGATGTCTTCTCTGCTCCGATTGCCCTGATCTTGAACTGGCTTCCTTGGGCCAATACTGAATCGTTGTGGTTTGTCTCTTTAGTGACGCTTTGGATCTGGGGAGTCGTTCTGCAGATAATTGCGGTTAAGAATTACTACTCCATATCTGCGGGAAGGTCTCTCTTTGCGGTGATTCTGCCATTTATTCTCTTGTCGGCGCTCGGTATGGGCGGCTTCCTTCTGGTATTTACCTATTTGATGAGCTCCATCAAGGCTCTCGTGGGCTGAAGCTCCCGGATAGCGACGCAGACTTGTTCTCTGATAGTTACAAATGGCTGAAGATTAGCCTGCCAATGGCGGCTATGGTTGCGATGTGCATATATTCTGGCATTGCCGGTCCAAAGCTACTGCCCGATTTCGTCGATTATCTCAAGGAGCCGGCGCGGTTTGACGGACAGCATCTCATGGTTCAGTTTACGCAGGTCAAGACATACCTGGGAGCTGACAGATTCGTCGTCCAGGACATCCGTGGGCACAGGATCGAGGTCGAGGGGAGAATCCCGCCCGGGCAGGAGGGGTGCTTCATATCGTTCGAGGCCGAATTCAAAAGCCCCGGATATCTGATCCTAAAGGACAGATGGCACATCTATGCGCGAGATACCGAGAAGCTGGTAGTCTCTGCCGTGGGCTTAATCGGCGTCGCGGCATTTTTCTTGCGGAGGTTCAGATTCAACCTGCGCAGATTGCGATTCGAGGACCGTTTCTAGATGCCGGACCTACTCACGCATGTGCTCGCC
>JAFGIT010000142.1 GCA_016929465.1 Candidatus Coatesiibacteriota bacterium
CGGATCGAGATGCACTTTCTGCCCGACGTTTACGTCAGATGCGGCGAATGTGGCGGGATGCGCTTCAACCGAGAGACGCTCGAAGTGCGATATAAGGGCCGAAACATCTCCGAGGTACTGGACATGTCGGTCGAGGAAGCGCTCACCTTCTTCGAGAACATTCCCAGGCTGAAGGAGAGGCTGCAGACGCTATATGATGTCGGCCTCGGCTATATCAGGCTCGGGCAGCCGGCGACCACGCTCTCCGGCGGAGAGGCTCAGCGGATCAAGCTTTCGAAGGAACTCTCGAGACGCGCAACCGGCGACACGCTGTACATCCTCGACGAGCCGACAACAGGCCTCCACTTCGCGGACATCCACAAGCTGCTCGATGTGCTCTTCCAGCTTGTTGACGCGGGGAATACGGTCGTGATGATCGAGCACAACCTGGATGTCATCAAGTCCGCGGACCATATAATAGACCTCGGTCCCGAGGGAGGCGACGCCGGTGGATTCGTTGTCGCGACCGGTACTCCGGAGCAGGTCGCAAGGAATCCGAGGTCGTACACCGGTCAGTTCCTATGCAAGGTGCTCGATAGCCGTTGAGAGCAAAGTCTTCAGAGCGATTTCGGCGACTGGAAAAGTGGCTTTGATCTAGCGTCGGATTGTGATTTGTGCTGAGCCAGCGTGCGTCAATTATGAAATCATTGAGAACCAGAGCCGATTAGATGTGTTTAATCCTTGGAATACTCAGGGGAAAAGTCATCACTCATCCCAACGGTGATTGATGAGGCTATAAGGTTTCACTTCCGACATGATTGATTTCGAGCTTTGTGAAATCAGGTCTGCAATCTCTGCTTTACATCCTGAAATGAGATGATATTTTCCCCATGCGTTTGGCCATGACAAGGGAGGCTAAATTCTCCCAGAGACAATAGCTCCGCGGCCGAGGCTAATCTTCCGGTCGCGATTATAACGGCTACTTTTTGGAGGTAGATATGCCGAGAACAGACTTCCTATTTACTTCGGAGTCCGTGACCGAGGGTCATCCGGACAAAATGGCGGACCAGATTTCCGATGCGATTCTGGATGCTGTATTCACATGCGATCCGAATGGCAGAGTGGCATGCGAGACATTCCTTACGACAGGGCTTGCGCTTGTTGCCGGCGAGATCACGACGGAATGCTACGCAGACATTCCCGCCATCGTTCGCGAGACCATCAAGGACATTGGATATACGCACGCCAAGTATGGCTTCGACTATCAGACGTGCGCGGTTCTCACCGCGATACACCCCCAGTCACCCGATATCGCGATGGGCGTTGATCCGGGCGGCGCGGGAGACCAGGGCCTGATGTTCGGCTATGCGACCGATGAGACCAAAGAGCTGATGCCTATGCCTATCATGCTCGCGCACAAGCTCTCACAAAGGCTCGCCGAAGTGCGGAAGAAGGGTATCGTTGATTACCTGAGACCTGATGGCAAGAGCCAGGTCACTGTGCGGTACAAGGATGGCGTCCCGGTGCATGTCGAGACGGTCGTAATCTCCTCCCAGCACGGCCCCGAGGTCAGCATTAAAGACCTGACCGAGGATATAGTTGAGCAAGTAATCGAGCCCATCATCCCAGTTGCGCTGAGAAAAGACACCAAGTACTATGTGAATCCGACTGGCAGATTCGTTCTCGGTGGCCCCTCGGCCGACACCGGTCTAACGGGAAGGAAGATTATTGTTGATACCTACGGCGGAGTTGGAAGCCACGGTGGCGGTGCGTTCTCCGGCAAGGACCCATCGAAGGTGGACCGCTCCGGCTCATACATGGCAAGATATATCGCCAAGAATATCGTGGCAGCTGGCCTTGCGAAGAAGTGCGAAGTCCAGGTCGCTTATGCAATCGGTGTCGCGGAGCCCGTCTCGCTCATGATCGACACATTCCAGACAGGCACGGTCGGATATCCGGCCCTCAAGAAGGCAGTCCGCGAGGTTTTCGATCTGACGCCTAATGGCATGATCAAGATGCTCGATCTCAGAAGGCCAATCTACCGCAAAACCGCTGCCTACGGGCACTTCGGAAGACAGGATCCTGAGTTCTCCTGGGAGAAGACAGATAAGGCGGACGAACTGAAGGTCGCCTGCAAGGCAAAATAAAGACAACCAAACTCAATTAGAAACCAGGGAGAGATTGAATGAAGTATGATATCAAGGATATCTCGCTCGCCGCTGCCGGAAAGCTTCGAATAGACTGGGCCCGCATGAATATGCCGGTTCTCGATGTGATAAAGGAACGGTTTGAAAGGGAGAAGCCCTTTGAAGGGATCACAATCGGTGCGTGTCTGCACGTCACGACCGAGACAGCAAACCTGCTCGATGTTCTTAAAGCAGGTGGCGCTAATGTCGGGATCTGCGCGTCGAATCCACTCAGCACGCAGGATGATGTGACCGCATCGATCGTCGAGCACCTCGGGATTCCAGTCTTTGCTATCCATAATGAGGACAAGGAGACTTACTACAAGCACATCCACAGCGTCCTCGACATGAAGCCAGTCATCACAATCGACGATGGCGCGGACCTGGTCTCGACCGTTCATAAAGAGCGGACAGAGCTCATTCCCAATATCATCGGTGGAATGGAGGAGACGACAACCGGGGTCATTCGGCTCAGGAGCATGGCGAAGGATGGCGCCCTCAAATTCCCGATGATCGCTGTGAACGATGCAGATACGAAGCACCTCTTCGATAACAGGTATGGCACGGGCCAGAGCACTCTCGACGGGATATTCAGGGCAACCAATCGGCTGTTCGCAGGAACCGACTTTGTAGTCGCGGGCTACGGCTGGTGCGGTAGAGGCACCGCGATGCGTGCGAATGGCATGGGCGCTCGCGTAATCATCACCGAGATTGACGCCGTAAAGGCCCTCGAGGCAGCGATGGACGGATTCAGAGTCATGCCGATGGAAGAGGCCGCGAAAATCGGCGACTTCTTTGTGACGGCAACCGGCGACATCCACGTAATTCGGACTGAGCACTTCGAGCTTATGAAAGACGGCGCGATCGTATGCAACACGGGTCACTTCAATGTGGAGATCGACATCGCCGGCCTCGAGAAGATGTCCATCGCGAAGCGCGACATCAGGCGCGCGGTCGTTGAGTATTCGCTCAAGGACGGTCGCAGGATATATCTTTTGGCGGACGGCCGCCTCGTCAACCTATCCTCCGCTGAGGGGCATCCATCTTCGGTAATGGACATGAGTTTCGCTGACCAGGCGCTCTCCGCAGAGTATCTGGTCAAGAACAGTGGCAAACTGCCGATAGGTGTGCATGATGTTCCGAAAGAAATCGATGAGATGGTTGCTTCAACTAAGCTTGCCACTATGGGTATTTCGATAGACACGTTGACTGAAGAGCAGCGCGAATATCTAGCGGCCTGGGAGATGGGCACTTAGATAAGAAGAGATACTCACTCTGCAATGTCGTTAGAACTTTTTGTGGGGTACTATGGCTAAAAAATCGCTAGTGATTGTTGAGTCCCCGGCCAAGGCCAAGACTATAAATCGATACTTGGGCAAGGACTTCATTGTGAAGTCCTCTGCTGGACACGTTAAGGATCTTCCGCTCAGGAAGCTCGGCGTTGACGTGAACAACGGTTTCGTGCCCGAGTATGAAGTTGTGAAGGATAAGGTCCCGGTCATAAAGGACCTCAAATCCCTGTGCAAGAAGTCCGAAAAAGTCTATCTCGCCGCCGACCCTGATAGAGAAGGAGAGGCCATTTGCTGGCACCTATATCAGGAGCTTGGCTGCGAGGACGACCGCATTTTCAGAGTCCTCTTCACGGAGATCACAAAGAGCGGCATCGAACGGGGAATGTCGAACCCGCTCACGATCGATACGAACAGGGTGAACGCCCAGCAGGCGCGGCGCGTTCTCGACAGGCTCGTCGGATATCAGATAAGCCCGCTTCTAAGCCAGAAGGTAAGGCAAGGGCTATCCGCGGGTCGCGTTCAGTCGGTCGCACTCAGGTTCATCTGTGATAAAGAGGCTGCGATAAGGGAGTTCCAGCCCGAGGAGTACTGGAGCATCGTTGCAACGCTTGTTGCGCCGAACGGCAAGGAAGTGAAAGCCGAGCTCATCAAGGTCGGCAATAAGGCCGTCAAGATCTCAAATGCTAAGGAAGCGCAGGAGGCCTACGACCAGATAAAGGCTGGCGGAAAATTCCTCATCTCGGAGATCAAAAAGGTCGAGAAGAAGCAGCCAGCGCCGCCGCCGTTGATTACGAGCACCATGCAGCAGGCAGCCTCATCGGACCTCCGGCTCGCGGCCAGAGTAACGATGGAACTCGCGCAGAGCCTCTACGAAGGTGTCGATGTCAAGGAGCTCGGTCCCGTCGGACTCATCACATACATGAGAACCGACTCGACTAGAATCGCACAGGACGCACAGGACGCTGCGAGAGACATGATCGGCAAGGTATTTGGTCCGGATTTTGTCCCGTCCAAGCCGAATGTGTTCAAGACCTCAAAGCGAGCGCAGGACGCGCACGAGGCGATCCGCCCGACCGATGTCTTCATGCACCCCGACGATATCAAGGACTACCTCTCGAAGGACCAGTTCAGGATTTACCGGCTGATCTGGGCCAGCTTTGTGGCGAGTCAGATGAAGCCGGCCGTATTCGATCGGACGACAGTCGACTTCCAGGTCGGTGAATATCTCTTCAGGGCGCAAGGTTCGATTAGGACCTTCGCGGGCTTCCAGAAGGTGTTCGAGGAACTCAATCACCACAAGAAGATGCAGAAGGATGTCCTGCTCCCACCACTCGAGCAGGGACAGGAACTCAGACTGAAAGGCCTCGAGAAGAAACAGCACTTCACCGAGCCACCTCCCCGATTCACCGAGAGCACGCTCATAAAGGCGCTGGTCGAGGCTGGGATCGGACGGCCAAGCACATACGCGATGATCCTGAACACGATACGCATGCGCGAGTATGTGCAGATGGAAAAACGCGCCTTCAAAGCGACGCCGCTTGGACTTTTGGTGAACCGGCTTCTGATAGCGAACTTCCCGCTGGTCCTGGACGTGAACTTCACCGCCGATATGGAGCGGCAGCTCGACTCCGTCGAGGAGGGATCACTCGATTGGCAGGAGGCGATATCGAAGTTCTATGGCGACTTCTCGAAGGCAGTGAAGCATGCCGAGAAGAACATGGCGGTCCCGCAGCAGGAGACTCAATACGTTTGCGAGCTCTGCAACAGCAAGATGCTGCTCAAATGGAGCAGGCGAAAAGGCTGGTTCCTCTCATGTTCCGCATACCCGAAGTGTAAGAACGGGAAGGACGTCATCTATGACACGCTGGGCAACCTCAAGGTGGTAGAGCCTAAGAAGAGCAAGGTCGCCTGCGATAAGTGCGGCCGCGAAATGGTGCTGAAGCAGTCCAGGTATGGCAGTTTCCTTGCCTGCTCGGGATATCCCGATTGCAGGAACACCAAGCCGGTACGCATGGATGAGCAGACCGGCGAGATGGTCGTCATGAAGATGGAAGAGGTCGATGAGAAGTGTCCGAAGTGCGACGCGAAGCTGGTGGTGAAGCTCGGACGCGGCGGAAGGTTCCTCGCTTGTTCAGCGTACCCGAAGTGCACGTTCACCAAATCGATCAGCATCGGCGTTCCATGCCCTCAGGCGGATTGCGACGGCTATATCACCGAGAAGAGGACCAGGAAAGGCAAGGTCTTCTACGGGTGCAGCAACTACCCGAACTGCAAGTTCGCGGTCTGGGACAAGCCGATCTCCGAGAAGTGCCCATTCTGTGGTTCTCTGATGGTGACCAAGTTCGAGAGGGGCTCGGATCAGCCGACTTATATTTGCACGAACAGGGATTGCGGCCATAGGATCACCGATCTTAACCACGAGCGGGAGATCGTCGCTGAGAGCTGACCTCCAATTCTTCGGCGTTTCAGTTCGATACATCATTGACGCGGGTAGGTGAATGAATCCCGTTACGCGCGCGGCAAGGACCGCCTACTACAAGTTCTTCGAGACGATCTCAAATGCCCTCCTGCCAAAGAGGGAGAGGCTGTTCGCACTCGGGACGCTGTTAGGCTGCATCCGCTATCGCGTGGGCTACATCGGCAGGATGCGCTCCAAGGCGGTCTATCTCCGGTACTTGCGGGAGGCACTACCTCACCTCGAGGAGAGAGAGCGTCGAGATGTTCTCAGGAAATTCTGGATCGACCATGAGAAGTCATTCCTGGAGCTTTTCCTGATTCCGACTCTCACGAGAGAGAACATCGATGGATTCGTCCAGTTCGACGGCCTCGACGTGCTCGATGGGGCTCTGGCCAAGGGCAAGGGTGTGGTCCTCGCGGTCCCGCATTTCGGGAACTCTCGGCTCGCCCACATCGCGCTCGCGATAAAGGGCTATCCGATGAACGTCATCTCCTCCCGCTATGAGGAGGCATCGGAA
>JAFGIT010000143.1 GCA_016929465.1 Candidatus Coatesiibacteriota bacterium
CGGCCGTCGCTTCGGATTCACCGCAGTTGTCGTGGTGGGGAATAAAGCGGGGGTTGTTGGATCGGGCCTTGGTAAGGCGAGAGAGGTCCCGGATGCAATTCGCAAAGGGGCAGAACAGGCAAGGCGCTCGTTGGTCGAGTTCCCGCTTTTGCAAACGACTATACCGCATCAGGTGAGTGAGCGGTTTGCGACCTCCAGGGTGCTCCTCAAGCCGGCCTCGCCGGGAACCGGTGTAATCGCAGGCGGGCCAGTGCGTGCCGTCATGGAGATGAGTGGAGTACAGGACATTCTCACGAAGTGCTTCGGGAGCCGAAATCCCCATAATGTGGTAATAGCCGCAATTCAGGGGCTTTCAGCGCTAAGAAGTGCCGAGAAGATCGCGGAAGAGCGAGGCGTAACGCTCGAGAAAATCGTGGAATAGTCTATCGCTAGGGAGTGTTCGAGAGTAGTTATGGCTGATAAGATAAAGGCAACACTTGTAAGAAGCCCTATTGGGCGCTGCAAGGTTCATAAAGACACTGTTAAGAAACTTGGATTCAAACGTTTGCATCACACGATAATTAAGGACAATCGTCCGGAGATAGTCGGGATGCTAAGGAAGGTCCATTATCTGATCGAGTACGAGCCGTTTACTGAAGAAGAGGTGAAGAACTGATGCTTAAACTGCACGACCTGAGCCCCGCGCCGGGCTCGCGAAAGGACAAGAGGCGTGTCGGTAGAGGCCCCGCTTCAGGACGCGGCAAAACCGCAGGGCGCGGGCACAAGGGACAGAAGTCACGCGCAGGATATAGCATGCGCGGTGGATTCGAGGGAGGCCAGATGCCGCTGGTTCGTCGAGTCCCCAAGCGTGGCTTCAATAACATGACCAGAGTTGAATATACTATAATGAACGTCGAGCAGCTTAACCGGTTCTCGGACGGCTCCGTCGTTGATCCGGAATTGCTCAGAGAATCGGGCCTTCTGAAAAGGAAGACCGTCGGCCTGAAAATCCTGGGAAATGGCGAGCTGACTGTTGCACTCACCGTGAAGGCGCACAAATTCTCCCCATCAGCGATACAGAAAATCGAAGCAGCAAACGGCAAAGCTGAGGTCATATAGGCTTGTTCGAAAAAATTCAGAATATGTTCAAGATTCCGGAGCTCAGGCGCCGGATTCTCTTCACACTTGGGATACTTGCTGTTTACAGGCTTGGCTGCCATCTTCCCACACCGGGGATTGATGCGGTGGCTCTGGCTCAGTTTTTTGAGGCTCAGCGGGGAACCATCCTCGGTATGTTTGACATGTTCTCGGGCGGCGCGCTTTCGAAGCTTACCGTCTTCGCACTCGGGATCATGCCTTACATCAGCGCCTCGATCATCCTCCAGCTTCTGGTAGTTGTCGTTCCGCATCTCGAGAAGCTATCCAAGGAGGGTGAGGCCGGGAAGAAGAAAATCACCATGTACACCAGATACGGAACCGCTGTGTTGAGCATGCTGCAGGGCTTCGGTATCGGTATGTGGATGGAGAAGATGACGAGCCCATCGGGCGTTCCGATAGTCATTCATCCTGGTCTCGGGTTCAAATTGCTCACGATGATCACGCTGACTGCGGGGACCGCGTTCATAATGTGGCTTGGTGAGCAGATATCTGAGCGAGGAATCGGCAATGGTATTTCACTTATAATATTCAGCGGAATTATCGTAAGGATGCCAGCCGCGATAATCCAGACGGTTCGACAGGTCATGCAGGGCGAGATCAAGGTATATACAATATTGATTCTCGTTGTCTTCATGGTCGGCGTCGTCGCGCTGGTTGTCGTGCTGCAGCAGGCTCAGCGAAGGATCCCGATTCAACATGCGAAGCGTGTGGTCGGGCGTAAACTCTATGGCGGCCAGAGCACTTATCTTCCCCTCAGGGTCAACACCGCGGGTGTTATCCCGGTCATCTTCGCGTCCTCGATAATAATGTTTCCGGCCACGGCGGTTGGTATATTCGGGGCATCATTCCTGGAGCCGGTTGTAGCTCAGCTCTCTCCAGGCAGGCTGCTCTATACGATTCTTTACATCGCTGCTATCATATTCTTCTGCTACTTTTACACTTCGATCGTATTCAATCCAACCGACGTTGCGGATAACCTACGCAAGTCAGGTGCGAATATACCTGGAAAGCGTGCAGGGAAGGCGACGGCGGAGTACATCGACCAGGTCCTTTCGAGGCTGACCTTTGGCGGTGGCATTTACCTTGCCGGTGTCTCGGTTTTGCCGGCCGTGCTGGTCTATGGAATCCCGATCGCGGACATCCCGTTCATTGGTGAGAGAGTCGCGAGCTGGTTCCCATATTACCTAACGCATGGTCTTGGCGTGCCGTTCTGGTTCGGTGGAACCGCGCTTCTAATTGTCGTCGGAGTTGCCTTGGATACGGTCCAGCAGATCGAGTCGCAGATGATGATGCGGCACTACGAGGGTTTTGTTAAGAAGGGCAAAATCCGGGGAAGGAGATAGTGAGAGTTTTGCGACTGGTTCTAATGGGAGCCCCTGGTTCGGGCAAGGGGACACAGGCTAAGATTCTCGCACAGCGGGAGGGGTTGGTTCACCTCTCGACCGGGGATGCGCTTCGAGCGGCTATCGCAAGTGGAAGCGAGCTGGGCCTAAAGGCAAAGGACGCGGTTGAGCAGGGCCGTCTTGTCTCCGATGAAGTGCTCTATGGGATAGTCAAGAACGCCCTCGAGAATATCGGGCGGGAAAAAGGATTCATCCTCGATGGCTTTCCCAGAAATCTGAGCCAGGCTGAGTTCCTTGATGGGGTTCTCTCTGAGCTCGGGATGGGGATTGATGCGGCTGTTCTATTGGACGTTCCGGAGACCTTCCTGATCAAGAGGCTTTCTGAGAGACGAATATGCTCGCAGTGCTCCAAGGAGTATCATCTGGAATTCTCGCCTCCCGATCTCGACGGTAAATGCAATGACTGCGGAGACGAACTCTATCAGCGGGATGATGACAGACCGGAGAAGATCGCGAGACGGCTTTCGATATACAGCGATGTGACCCTTCCAATGGTTGATTACTACAAGGGCAAGGGCCTTCTGTTGAGCGTCGATGCCGTGGGCGAGATCAATGATGTAGCACAGCGAGTTCTGGATTCGTTGAAGAACTACACATCAAAGAGGCAAGTCTAGCCTATGCCGAAGGGAGAGGGAATCGAGGTCGAGGGCGTTGTCGTTGACGCTTTGCCCAACACAGTTTTCGTGGTAGAGCTCGCCGACGGCAGACAAGTGACAGCACATATATCTGGCAAGATGAGAAAAGGCAATATTAGAGTCTTGCCGGGGGATAAGGTGACGGTTGAATTGAGCCCGTATGATCTCAGCCGAGGCCGAATAGTCTGGCGCCTCAAGTGAGTTTTTTTGGAAATACGTGAGATCATATTAATAGGTGATATAGCATGAAAGTAAGAGCATCAGTTAAGCGGATGTGCGACCGCTGCAAGATAGTCAGGCGTCGCGGCCTCGTAAGGGTTATATGCACGAATCCAAAGCACAAGCAGCGTCAGGGCTAGGGCGCTGAGATAAGGAGAGAATTTCTTTGGCAAGAATAGCTGGTGTTGACCTTCCAAAGGAGAAAAGGGTCGAGATTGGCCTTACCTATATATTCGGTATAGGACGGACGACCGCGAAGAAGATACTCAAGCAGACAGAGATCGCAGGTGATATTCGAGTTGAAAAGCTCTCGGCTGCTCAGGTCAACATGCTCCGTCAGGTCATCGAGCGAGATTTGAAGGTTGAGGGTGAACTGCGGCAGGAGATATCCATGAACATCAAACGCCTGAAGGATATCGGCTGTCACAGGGGCATAAGGCATAGGAAACGCCTTCCAGTGAGGGGGCAGAAGACCAGGACCAATGCACGAACGCACAAAGGCCAGCGTCCTGGGATTGGAATCAAGAAGAAGGCCAAGAAGGCCTAGCGAGATTGGTGCATATCGACCTATTTAGGCGATGCGTTTGAGTTGGGATTTCAGGATTAGTTCATAATAGATAGACAGGCGAGACAATGGCGAAAGGTGTCAAAAAGAAAGGTCGGCGGGTTGCGAAGCGTAAAGAGAAGCGCGTCGTACCAGAGGGTGTAATCCACATTCAATCGACTTTTAACAACACTATTATTTCGGTAACTGATAAGTACGGCAATGTTATAGCCTGGGCCAGCTCTGGCAAGATGGGCTTCAAGGGGTCCAGGAAAGGGACTCCATTCGCGGCGCAGGTTGCGGCGCGAACGGCCGCCCAGGCCGCGGTCGGCATGGGCATGCGTCGAGCAGAGCTTTATGTAAAGGGGCCGGGATCCGGCCGTGATACAGCCATGAAGGCATTGCAGTCAGAGGGCATCGAGGTGACATTAATGCGGGACGTAACTCCGATACCGCATGACGGTTGCCGGCCTCCAAAGCGTCGTAGAGTCTGAGTTCATTATTTTAGAGCTTTTAGGAGCGTAGTTTGGGTAGGTATTTGGATGCATCCTGTAAGATATGCAGACGGGAGAACGAGAAGCTCTTCCTGAAGGGTGAGCGTTGCATGTCCGGCAAGTGCTCTTTGGGAAGGCGCAGGTATGGCCCTGGCTTACACGGCCGTCGGCGTCACAAAGACACAGATTACCGTGTACGGCTTCGTGAGAAGCAGAAGATCAGGTTCTATTACGGTCTTTCGGAAAGGCAATTCAAGATCAGTTTTGTCGATGCAGAACGCATGCGCGGCGTTACGGGTGAGAACCTGTTGCAGGTATTGGAATTGAGGCTTGATAACGTCGTCTATCGCGCGGGATTTGCCGTATCTCGCGCTCAAGCGAGACAGCTCGTAGGGCATAAGCACTTCCAGATTGACGGCAACGTCGTGAACATCCCATCATATAGAATGCGACAGGGACAGGTCCTTTCCGTTCGCGATAAGAGCAGGGCGAACAAGGATTGTCCAGTATTCGCCGCCATCGAGTCGATGGGAACGAGAGGAAAGTTCCGACCGCGCTGGTTGGAAGTCAACGATGGGCAGCTGACGGCTTTGGTCAAGGACCGGCCTAAGAGGGAAGATGTTGTTGATATCCCGATCAACGAGCAGTTGATAGTTGAGCTTTATTCCAAGTAGTTGCGTTTGTGCAATTCACAATACGCCGAAGGAATAACTGCGTGATAGCATTCATCAGTTGCTGATAACTGGAGGACAGATATAGAATGCATTGGCATTGGAAGGGAATAAGCAAACCCAAAGGTTTCGTCGCAGAAGAAGCCACCCAATTCTATGGGAGATTCACGGCTGAACCATTCGAGCGCGGGTTCGGAGTCACTGTGGGCAACTCGCTAAGAAGGGTGCTTCTGTCCTCATTAAAAGGGTGGTCCGTCTCAGCAGTTAGAATCGAAGGTGCAAAGCACCAGTTCTCACCTGTGCCAGGCGTCGTAGAGGATGCGACCGAGATAATACTAAACCTCAAGAAATTGAGACTACGGCTCTCGGTGTTCCATCCAAAGGTCATCTATTTGAGCGCCAAGGGGCCGGGCAAAGTGACCGCACAGGCTATAAAGCCTGATCCTGACGTCGAAGTGCTCAATCCGGACATACATGTCGCGGAACTCGACGATGAGAGTGAACTGAACATCGAGATCCGAATTGAATATGGCAGAGGATATGTCCCAGCCGACCAACATGATTTGAGCGACCTGTCGGAGCAGTGGATACCGGTTGACTCGATATTCTCCCCCGTGACCAGGGTCAATTTTAGCGTCGAGAACGTACTTCACCTCGAGAGGGCGGATTACGACCGGCTTTTGCTAGAGATATGGACCGATGGCAGCATTGAGCCACTCGATGCAATCGCCCAGGCCTCGAAAATATTGAAAGATATCTTCCTAAGCTTCATCACCTTTGAGGAGCCTGAGGAGGAAGAAGAAGAAGAGCCCAGGGAGGAAGAAGTAGAGATCAATCCGGGCTTGAAGAAGAGCATCGAAGAACTCGATCTCGGATCGAGGCCAATGAACTGCCTCAGGGCCGCAAACATAAAATATGTGGCTCAGTTGGTTAGCAAGACCGAGCAGGAACTACTGAAGCTCGAGAACTTCGGCAAGGAATCACTTCGTGAAGTGAAGAAGATACTTGTGGAGCTGGACCTCGAGCTGGGGCAGGACCTCAGCGAATACGAGGAACTTGCGCCACTCCTGGGCAAGGAAGTCAGCGCTAAGTGGGAGTCCGAGGATCTCGAGGAGGAAGAGGAAGAAACGCCAAAGCCTCGCAAACGACCCGCTGCGCCAGTAGAAGATGATGACGATGATGACTTCGAGTCCGAAGATAGCGAATTTGAAGATGAAGAAGAGCCAGAGCCCTTTGAGAGAAAGCCGGCCAAGGCTTCGACCAAGAAGCCTGCCAGGGACGAAATCGAAGAGGACGAGGCCGGAGTGAAAGCTGAAGCCAAGAAGGCCAAAGCCACTAAAAAAGCGAAAGAAAACAAAGAAGATACAACAAAGCCCCGCAAACGAGCCAGCACTGCTAAAGCGAAGAAGGCTGAATCGCCATCTGATGAGAGCGAGGATAAGCCCAAGAAGGCATCTTCTGATGGCAAGAAGAAGCCGGCAAAGACAACTCGCAAGAAAGCTGCTGAGGCTGATGCCGAGGAGGCGAATGATTAAGATGGAGAGAGAGTAGCAAATGAGGCATCGAGTCTCTGGAAGAAAACTCGGTAGAAATACCGCGCAAAGGAAGTCACTTCTTCGAAATCTTGCGATGGAGTTGCTCAGGCACGAGCGGATATGTACCACTCTTGCCAAAGCCAAAGAGACGCGCCGTTTCTCGGAGCGGCTGATAACTCTTGGCAAGAAGGACACACTCCACGCCAAGCGGCTAGCGGCCAGGCACATTTCTGATAAGGCGGTTCATAAGAAGCTCTTCACCGAGATCGCGCCCAGGTTTGTCGAAAGGCCGGGTGGTTACACTCGCCTATATAAACTTGGTCCTCGCAAGGGCGATGGTGCAGATATGGCGCTCATCGAGCTCGTCGATAGGGCACCCGAAGAGAAGCCGAAGAAGAAAGAAAAGAAATAGACCGTGCTCTGGGTGATGAGGCCCAGAACTCGGGACATATTTCTTCTCCGTCTCCAACCAAGCTGTTGCGTGCGCCTTTTATGCATAAAGGTGTGAACAGAAGGCAACCACTGGGCCGACATCGCAGGCCGGCTTTGGCGTTACCTTTTGCGTTCCCGTTTGTTTCCATTTCGGATATTCGGAATGGAACCGCTTGCAATCCAAGACCGTAGCGGTGACTATTCACAGACGCGTCTGTCGAAGGGCATCGGGGTTCCCCGCTTGCACTTCCGATGATGAGGACGATTAATCTCAGAGAAGAGGCATTGATGTGATTGACATTGCGTGTGTTGGCTCCGGAGCATGGGGGAAGAACCTGGTGCGAACCTTCGCACAGGTCCCGGACGCGAGGTTATTATACTGCTGCGATACCGATCCGAAGGTGCTACAGCAGCTCTCAAAAGCATATCCGGGATGCGAGGCTACTGACGATTACGACAGAGTGATTCAGGACGACCGAGTCGAGGCAGTGGTCATCGCCTCACCCGCCCGACTCCATTACGAACACGCTCGGGCGGCGCTTCTGGCCGGCAAGCATGTTTTCGTCGAAAAGCCTATGGCGCTCGCATCGAGAGACGCGGATGATCTGATCGAGATCGCCGAGAAAGGTGCTCTTAGACTGATGGTTGGGCATCTGCTGCTCTTCCATCCGGCTGTCAGGAAACTGAAGGAGCTCATCTCAGCCAAGGACCTGGGAGAAGTCTATTACATCTATTCCCAGAGGACGAATCTTGGGAGGATAAGGTCCGACGAGAGCGCACTCTGGAGTTTCGCTCCCCACGACATCTCAGTCGCGATCTACCTTCTGGACCAGGAACCCAGCAGCGTATCGGCAGATGGTCGCGCGTATCTGCAGGCGGGAGTTGAGGATGTAGTCTTCTTGACGCTGCATTTCCCTGACGGCAAGATGTCTCACATTCAAGTGAGTTGGCTTGATCCTCACAAAGTCCGACGATTGACCGTTGTCGGGAGCGAGAAGATGGTCGTATTCGACGACGTCGAGCCGATGGAGAAGCTGAAGATTTACGACAAGGGCGCGAAGCTGCCGTCCTACGATTCATACGGTGATTC
>JAFGIT010000144.1 GCA_016929465.1 Candidatus Coatesiibacteriota bacterium
AATCCAACTGGCCCGCAGACGGGTTCTGGCAAGGTCATACGCGGAGGCAGCTGGGGGCAATATTCGATACTGTGCCGATCAGCCTCTCGACACTGGAATTACCCCTGGTATCGAGACGATTCCTACGGCTTCAGAGTCTGCCAAAGAGCGAACTAATAGGAAATGCAACATATAGTCTGCGCAGCGAGGGCCGCTATCAAATTGGCCCTCGCGCCAGTTCCCTTTTCTGGCGAGGAGCCTCTCCCGTTCAGCGGCGATTCTTTCTTGCATTGTTGCGTTTGAGCAAGCATTCTCAGCTCGCGTCCAAATCGCCTCAATTCAGGAGGTAAGGGACTATAACCAAAAGGGAGAAGAAAATGAGAAGGTCAGTTATATTCACTACGATGGCGCTGATTCTCCTTATCTGGGTAATCGCTGGGGCCCAGCCAATCGTTAATATCCATACCGACGCCGCGAGCTATCAATCGGGCGATTCGATAAAGGTCAGTCTATCCGCCTCAAATGACGGCGAGGCGATGTCGGTCGATGTTTATATAGGGATTCTTTTGCCCGATGGCGATGCTTATTCCATAGGAACCGACGGCTGGGGTCATTCTATCGAACGTTGGCTAGCCAATATCTACATTCCGGCGTGGTTTGACATGGCGCCCTCCACGTTCTGGACTTTCGACCTTCCATCCGCCATTCCCCCGATAGAGAATGACGGCTCGTATAGTTTCGCGGCGGTTCTGACCTATCCGGGCACATTCGACTGGGCATCCGATCTTAGCCTCGCGTCATTTAACTTCGAATCAGATAATCACTCCGATCGTATGGTCTCCATTCGCGCAGGTTCATTCATTATGGGTTCTTCAGGCAGTGAGGCGGGGCGCGACGCGGACGAGGGGCCCAAACGAACTGTGAATATCTCGGCCTTTCAGATGTCCAAGACCGAAGTAACTCAGAAGTTGTGGACGGATATGATGGGCTGGAGTGATTCGCATTTCGTGGGTGATAATTATCCGGTAGAGCTCGTTACTTGGTTCGACTGTGCGAGTTTTTGCAATAAGCTCTCTCAGGCGGAAGGCTTCTCCCACTGCTACACAATAACGAACGCCGCTTACGACGGCAATCACATCACCTCCGCCGATGTAACATGCGACTTCGAGGCGAATGGCTATCGACTGCCGACCGAGGCCGAGTGGGAATATGCTTGTCGCGCGGGAACGAGTACCCGCTATTACACCGGTGACACCGAGGCGGACTTGGCTCGGGCGGCCTGGTATTCGGACACATCCGGCGCAGTGACACATGAGGTTGGGCAAAAGACGCCTAACTCCTGGGGCCTATATGACATGCATGGAAATGTCTGGGAATGGTGTTGGGACTTCTATGCAACTGATTATTATGGCGTCAGCCCAAATCCAGACAGCGATCCCACGGGTCCCGAGAGCGGCTCGGACCGGAGCATACGAGGCAGCGGGTGGTATCTTGGCGCCGACTATTGTCGGTCGGCAAATCGTCAGGGGAACGGCCCTGGACTTCGGGGGTTCCATAACGTTGGCCTCCGTGTGGCGAGGTCATCTGATTAGAGAGCTTGTCACTGGGCTGTGGGCAGGAATTCTCTGAAGGGCACGGAAAGCTCTGGTCAGAATATACACTTCGTCTCACATTGCGAGCCTCACTCTAGCGTAGCTTCGGGGACACGGTGCGGATTAGCCTCTCACACCTTGCAAACGGAGCCCCCGGCCTGTTAAGATGGCCCGCATGGTTAAGTCAAACAAGACAATTGCGATAGGCTTCCCGATAGTGCACTCCGTCCAGGGCGGAGCGGAGGTGCACATCGATTCCCTTTACGCTGTGCTCAAAGAAAGAGGGCATCAGGTCTCGAGGATAGACATCCCATTCACTTTCAGCCCGCCGAGACAGCTGATCCGCGACTGCCTGGCCTGGCGGCTGCTCGATGTGACGAAGAGCTACCTGCAGCCACACGACCTTTACATAGCTACCAAGTTTCCATCATACGTGGCGAAGCACCCGAATAAGGTCGTCTATCTCTTGCATCAACACCGGGAGGTTTACGAGCTCTGGATGACTCGCTTCTGCCAGTTCAAGAGCAGCGAAGAAGACCAGGGCATAAGGGACGCAATCGTGGCAATAGACAACCAGGCGCTGCGAGAGGCGAAGGCTGTCTTCGCAAACTCGAAGCGTGTTGCGGAGCGCTTGAGAAAATACAATGGTATCGAGAGCAAAGCTCTCTATGCACCGCCTCGTCTAAAGAACGAGTTCACTTGCGAGGCCTACGAGCCGTTCCTCTTCTGTCCCGGCAGGCTGGAACTCAACAAGTGCGTGGACCTGGTCCTGAACGCGCTCGCGGAGACTAAGTCGAAGGCGAGGTGCATCATCACCGGCAAGGGGCCGCAGGAAAATACGCTCAAAAAATTGGCGAAGAAGCTGAAGCTCGGAGACAGAGTCGAATTCGCCGGCTGGGTCGATGAGAAGACGCTGCTCGATCTCTATTCGAGATGCCTTGCAGTTTTGTTCGTTCCGAAGGACGAGGACCTGGGATTCATTACGCTGGAGGCATTCCTTTCGAAGAAGCCGGTCCTAACGACGACGACTTCCGGCGCCGTTTTGGAGTTCGTCGAGGACGGAGCAACCGGCTACGTCGCGGAGGCTACACCGGAGTCGCTTGCCGAAAAGATCGACCTCATTGTCGGCAAGCCGAAGCAGGCAAAGCCCATGGGAGAGGCGGGCTTCGAGATTGCGTCGAAGCTCAACTGGGATTACATTGTCGAGCACCTGACCTCGTTTTGAGGAAGCCTCCTTTTGAGAGATTGGACTGGACAGCGGGTGCATGCTTAATACCCTCAGTTTGAGCGCATATATAAACTCCTCGGGCGATTGCTGGCCATATCCGGCTTTCAGGGAGAAGCTTTGTGGATAAACTGAAATGCTTCCTGCTTTGCGTCCTCATATCCGCCCTGAATATCTTATTCGCGGGAATCGTCGGCCTGCGAAAGGCCCAGTATTCGGGGGCTGACCGGGCTCTCGTCCTGGCGCTTGCGATAATCCTCCCGGCCTGGTTCCTTCTGACAACCGGTATCAACCTGCTCTGGCGAAATAGGCCGAGTTTCGATTGGCGTCGTTTGGCATTGTTCGATCTTCTATTCTACGCGTTCTTGCCCATCCTTGGGGGCGCGATCTGCGGTGTCGAGTTGTTCGGCGAGATCTCGTTGACGCGCCTGGCGGTCGTGATTGCTCTCCTGAAGGGATTCGCGACGCTCTACTACCTGACTCGCGCAAGTGATTCTGGCAGCGGAAAATGGCCGAGTATCTTTGTCGGAACGGTCCTTGCGCTTAGCGTAATTCTGACCATAGTTGCCTTCTCAGGGCAGCGCGAGCGAGTAACGAGGCGGCTGGAGTTCGGGCCGAAGGCACTCATCACGAGTACGGATTCCGTCATCGAGAGGTCGGTCGAGGGCTGCGCAAGCGCAACCAAAGTGCGGCTCCAGACGTCACTTATTCACGCCGGTGGGATTCTTCAGGACACGACAGTAGCACATCTGAGGGTCACCGATTCGAATGGCAACCTCTATGAATTCCCACTGAAGGTCGGTGTCCATTCATGTGAGCAGAACTACGAGATCCCCAATACTAGGACCCACATCCGCCACATGCGGGCGCATGCCCAGAAATGCAACGCGGAGTACCTCTTCCACGGACAGGCCTATCTTGGAAGGTCCTGCTCGGCGACATTCGAGTTCGGCAAGAGGATAGTGCCGAAGTCTGTGGAAGTCGTATATGGCCTCGATGACTCGGAGCAAGAACTCCTGCGGATCTATATCAAGAGCATTCTGTTCCTGGACAAATGAGTACAATCATCTATCTCGCCTGCACATTTTGCCTCGCGGTGGCCTCGCGACTGTGGTTGACGAGCTATTGGGTGGCACTTGATGTTCCAAGGCCCCAGATCGTCTCCCAGTTCGTGCCGATTGTGCTCGCAAGCGCCGCCGTCATTCTCACCCTATTAAGAAAGATGAAGCTTCGCAAAGGAATCGATTCGGGGACAAGGGTGGTTTGCGCGCTTGGGGCGGTCGCCTTCCTGTTGCTATCCTCGCCGATGATAACGGATGATTCTCAGTACTCGGAGTTGCTTTCGGGGCCGGTCCTTCTATGCCTCATAATTGCCCTCTCTGCGGTCCTGGTGCGGGCACTCTTGCTGAATGCCGACGAGCTCTCGCTAAAGGCGCTGCTTGTTGCGCTCGCGATCGTCTGCGCGATGTGCTTCTACTGGTTCGGCCTCTGGACCTATGACCAGCATCCCCCTGACGGGGACGAGCCTTACTACCTTCTGACCGCGCACAGCATCGGCTATGACTTCGACATCGACAGGACCAACAACTTCGAGAACAAGGACTATCTGGCTTACTATCCATACGAGCTTCAGCCTCAGTATCGGTCGATCCTGATCAAGGGCAAGAAGTATGAGGTGCCGAATTACAACATCGGCTACCCAATCTTGATAGCGCTGCCTTACAGGCTATTCGGCTTTCGAGGGGCAGCAGCTTTCATGAATCTGGTTGCCGCGCTCTTAGTCGTCAATGTGTTCCTTCTGGGCTTAGAGGCCGGAGCAAGCAGAAAGCACGCGCTCATGGGGGCGCTGCTGTTCGGTTTTTCGGTTCCGATGGTGAACTATGCCAATCAGATTTTCCCCGCAGCAGTGACTGCGCTCTTCACTATATACGCGTTCAGGCTTCTCCTTAAGATCGATGGCGGCAGACGCCGTGAAATAGTGATTCTCATCGTGCTTTGCGTCGCCCTATTTATGCTTAAGATCCGTCTCTCGTTGGTCATCGGCCCAATCCTCTTGCTTGCTATCTGGAAGGTTACGAGGCGCAAGGTGGTCTGGCTGTATGCCGCTGGCGTCGCGGGCATTCTGGGTGTCGTGGGCTTTCTCCTGAGAGACAAGATCGACACCTTGAGGCTGTTGACCTCGAGGCTCGACGAACTGCTCCGGATGGGTTCGAGTGACCTCACCCCGGCGAACGGTGTGCTTGGGCAAATGCTGGACCAGCAATTCGGCCTTTTGGTTCTTGCCCCGATCTACCTCTTCTCGCTTGTGGGCGCCTACGCCCTCTATAAGCGCAACAAGTCCATGCTTGCCAGGATGATATTCGTTATTGCCCCTTACTACCTGGTTGTCGGGGCGATGCCGTGGTGGAATGCCTCCTGGTGCCCGCCGTGTCGCTTTCTCATCGTCATTCTTCCTTTCTTCGGGGCCTTGATCGGCCTCGGCCTCGAGCGCATCGCGACGCTGAGACAGGCCTCGGTGTTCAGTTTTGCCGCTGCGGTGTCCGCAATCGTGACCTTCCTGCACCTCTTCTCTCCCGTATTTCGCTATGATCAGCCAAATGGGGCAAACAGGGCCTTCTGGCTGATTAATACGAATACCTATATAGATTTCTCCCGGTTGTTGCCTTCCTTCTTCAGGACGGATATCTCGACGCCATTGGAGGTCTTCCTGGAGATGATCGCGTTCGGGCTGCTCTTGTTCCTGGCTGCCAAGTCATCCAGGCGCAAATTGCCCTCGAGAAGTCTCCTCGAGTCGGGTAGATTCGTCTATGCTGCGGGAATCGGTGTGGCCTCCGTCGCATTCTTGCTCGCCGCAGGTGCTATCTGCGACATCACCGCGACGAGGAGCAACTACCAATTGGAGGATGAGCCCCTTTCAATCTACGATCCACCATCCAGAGCCTATATCAAGGGTGGGCGCAGGATAACGCCAGGCTACCCATTCGAGCGCGAGATTCTCGTCTCGCCGGGTGAGAAATTCATTATAGTCGAGGCCATGATGCGCGATCCGATCTGGACGACTGTGCCGAACATGTGGCTCGAACTCTCGAATGAGAGCGAGACCGTCCGGGTGATCGACGAACCGGTTCAGATCGAATTGATGCAGAAATACTACAGGCGAGTGAGGCTCTCCGGGGGGAATTACACCATGCGGCTCGGGACATCGATCCCCGGCGTTGACATGAAGAAGATAAATCCGGACAAAGTTGCGAATGTCTATGTCGATCGGATACAGATATTCGACGAGGACGGTATAGAGGGCTTTCTCTACGCGACATTCGGTCGCATATTCAACCTGCTCTCAATCCCAGAGGGCATGGAGTATATGGGACATGCGTATTTCATCAATCCGCAGTACAAGCAGCTCGGAGAGAGGCTCTTCCAGTCATTCATCAGCGCCAGAATGTGGCCCGAAGCGGCCGACGTTTTCTCTCAGCAGGCGGATAGAGACCCCTTCAACCTATCTCAATATACGCCAGACCAGCTGCTTCAGCTCGCGAAGGCGGAATTAGTGAAGAAGCGATACGGGCACGCCCTTCAGCTACTGAGGCCGGTGCCGAGCGCTGACGCCATCTATCCCTCGTCGAGATTGGTCGCTGCCGAGGCTCATTACAGGCGGGGTGAGTTCGATGCCGCCCTATCCGTCCTCCCGGACAATCTGAAAGAGGTAAAAGAGGTTCTCAAAGCGGATTACATTCGCGCCCTATGCCTTCTCGATGAGGGCGATTCAGAGAGGGCATACCGGATACTCGAACGGCTCGCTGGCAAGGAATTCGAGGGTAGCTTCGACGCGCTCTGTAAATTGCTCGCCATCGCGCGTATGGCAGGAGACCAGGACCAGCTCAATCGTTCGATAAACCTGTTGCACGAATTCCGGACCAGGGAGGTTTCGGTCAACGAAATGACCAAATCAAGGGGCAGACCGAGCGGGGACGGGGGCTGGCTGCTGGAGCGCAATGGATTCTTCGAGACCAGCGTCGATGTGTTGTCAGACACGCTCGTTCTGGGTATGGAGGTTAAGGCGAAGGGGACATTCGAGACGCACGTCGAAACGGGCCTCGTTATAGACCCGACCTCCGGGGAGAGCAGATACATCTTCCCGGATCTTAAGGTCTCTCTGGACGGGACGAGCACGAAATACATAAAGGTCCCATATTACGATTGGACAAAGACCTATGTATTTTTCGACAACGTCGAGACAGGAACACACGATCTCAAGATATACTATATAAATGACCACACATTCCAGAAAGATAGGCAGGACAGGCAGTTCTTTTTGAGACAAGTCTCGCTTCAGAGTGCAATCGCGATTTTCAAGGATGATATGGTCTGGCAGTCGAGCCCCGACGCAGACGAGGCTGTCTTCGAGACTCGCTTTGATGCTCGCTTCCCAATCAAGTCGCTCACGCTCGACCGCAGCGCCGTCGAGGGGAAAGCGCACGCCGAGCTGCTGATAGAGGTCGATTCTGAGCAGATGTTATCAATACCCTTGGCTGCCGAGGATTCCGGTGCCATCGAACGAAATCTCATATTGCCTATCGGAGTTCATACGGCGAGATTCATCTTGAGATCTGCTGAAGATAAGACAGATTTTAAGTCAATTGGTGCTTCCTTTAACGTGATTGGTTTCGAGTATTAGCGATGGACGAAATACGCAGAACACCGCCGGAATGGTGGCTGGCACAGGCGAGAGAGGACCTGGTCACGGCCGAGATAAATCTGGAGGCCGAACGCTTCTATGCGGCAGCTTTCTTCGCTCATCAGGTCGCGGAGAAGTCGCTCAAATTCACAATACTTGCCCTTGGACAGAAGATGCCCTATACCCACAGCCTGAGAGAGCTCTCGTCAGTTCTCGACCTGCCCGAGGCAATACTCGATGCGGCGCTTGACCTCGCTCCCGAGTATGGGCGCGCGAAATGCCCGTATCACGCCGGCGGTATTCCCGCGCAAATGTGCGATTCTGTTAGGGCCCAAGAGTGCATCATACTTGCCAGGCGAGTATTGGATTGGGCCATTGATCAGCAGTAACGGTCGCTACACATTGAGGCTTCATAATGGCTTTCAGTTGGGCCATTGCCTCACCCACCGCCCGTGCCTCCGAATTGGCCTGGGATCCGGGGGCTGCGCTGATCCGGCGTTGCGCTTGATTTGGCTTGCTGTTTTGCGGTAGGATTCGTAAATCGGAGCCTCAATCAGGGCTATGCAGGTGAGGGCTGTGTCTAGAGCGCGGCTTTTGAATCTAGGTCTGATTCTCGATGGTCGTTCACTGAGGGACAGTATGGGATGAAGCTGCGGGTTTTGGGCTGTTATGGCGGTGTGACGCAGGATCACCGCGTGACGGGCTTTTTGATTAATGACCATATTCTGCTCGAAGGAGGCACTGTGCCGGCCGCGCTTTTGCTTTCCGAGCAGAGGCAAATCGACGCGGCCATCGTCAGTCACTCCCACCTGGACCATTGCGCTGGACTTGCCTTCCTTGCAGACAATATCTTTGCCGATACGAAGGCTCCAGTTCGTATTATAGCTACTCAGGAAACGGCACAGGCTATTCAGAACCACCTTTTCAATGGGACTGTTTGGCCGGATTTTACAACGATAACGAGGATAGGGAAATCGGTGACGACATTCGAGGTGCTCGAGGTCGAGAATTGGATCGATGTCGATGAGCTCAAGGTCAAAGCATTCTATGTTGAGCACACCGTCGAGACGGTCGGATTCTTGGTCTCAGATCGGACGGGCACGCTTCTCTATTCTGCCGACACCAGCGACCTCACTCCAGTCATCAACCAAATCGGGCAGGTCGAAGACCTGAGGCTCGCCATAGTCGAGTCATCATTTCCCAATAGCTTTCGGGACCTGGCACAGAGAACGGGCCACCTCGTTCCCGAGCAGATCCGCGAGCTATCAGCACATCTGGGAAGCGATGTCCCTATCCGGCTTTTCCACATGAAGCCTCGCTATGTGGAGCAGATCGAGCGCGATGTGGCGTCACTCGACGGAGACGTTGCTCTTCTCAGACAGGGCGAAATCATCAAATTCTAGTGAAGATGTACGCCCTTGGAACGTAACCAGAATAAAGGCGTTTATTAGTTATGTGGTTTAAGAGAAAGAAGGGTATTCAGAGCCCTGCGGGCGGGACGCGAATCGAGATGCCCGATGGGATGTGGCTCAAGTGTCCTGGCTGCAACGATATTGTCTATAAGCGCGAGATTCAGGACAATCTTAAGGTCTGCGTGAAGTGTGGCTATCACTTCAAGCTGACCGCGGTTGAGCGTTGCCAATCCCTCTTCGATAACGGCGAATTCGAGCTCAGGGACACGAACCTGTATCCGACGGACCCCCTGAAGTTCACAGATAGCAAGCGATATAGAGATAGGCTGAAGGAGCACCAGACCAAGACGAACATGGCCGATGCCGTGATAAACGTCGAGGGCAAGATAGCCGGCTGCCCGGTCTCCGCATCGGTGATGGAGTTCAAGT
>JAFGIT010000145.1 GCA_016929465.1 Candidatus Coatesiibacteriota bacterium
AGTTATCGTATACTAAATTATCTCCTTCATAATGGCCGCTACCGAATCCGCAATCGACGGCCTTTTGCCATTTCAGATAAGGGCTATTACCTTCTTCCTCGGTACCATCAGTGTACCAAACCTGACAACCTCCTCCGTTGCAAACGCCCATGAATAGCCAATCTTTGAATACTGCTGAAGAGTCAATGTGTGCATTCCCCGTCTCCGATGGGTCAAACCAATCTTCGGCAACTTGCACCCAAGATCCCGGCTTTGGAGGGTAATCGCTTCGCCAGACCTGGGATCTATTCGTCGAGCCTGCCTCGACACCAACGTAGAGCTCTGTTCTAGTTCCACCTTCGTTAAGAGGCCTCGCAAACTGCTGAATGGCAAATGCCTGGCCTCTATATCGATTACCATATTCATCGAAACCATCATAATTTACTTGTTCGAACTCGTTATCGGACAAAGGCCTAAGATCTGCGGACCAATAGCAGGATAGCGTCCGTGGATGGGCCATAAGAATCTGTGCACGTGTCGCATTTCCGGTTTGCGCGCTGTCGGGGGAGATTTGAGCGTTATTGCGAAATATTGCGATATTTCTTTCACCCAAACCACCAATCAATGTATCTCTAGGCTCTTCCATCGTCCCCCTTGCGTTTGGCATACCCAAAGCAGAGAAGAATGACGTTAAGGCCATTATCGTGATAATCAAGATAAGCTCGGCTCTCATATTCAATACCTCTGAATAGGGCCTGCATCCGGGAAAAACGCCACCGTCGAGGGGGTGATGTTTCTCAAGAATGCAGAGACTAAAGAAAATCCTCTAAATGATCGATATTTCGAATAAGCACCTATATGTGTCTATATATAATATAAAGTGCTCTCAGAATATTGTCAAGGGCAAGTGGCGGTGCAGGGACTTGAACCCCGGACTCCGCGGATATGAGCCGCGTGCTCTGACCAGCTGAGCTACACCGCCTTGTTTATGGTTGCGGGGGTCGGATTTGAACCGACGACCTTTGGGTTATGAGCCCAACGAGCTACCAGACTGCTCCACCCCGCAACATGTCAAAAGAGGAAGTAGCGAGATCTCCGCGCTAGCCGCGAAGTCCTAGCTGCCAACTCCTTCGTTTTTCCAGTCGTCAGGAATCAGAATTATCAATTCATCCTTCCTGTGCAACAACAAGTTCTCGCGCAATATCTTCTCCGCGTATCTGGCATCGCTTCTGAGGCCCTTTATCTCCAGCATCAGTTCGCGATTTTCTTCGGCCTTCTTCAATACTTTCGGAGACCAGGATCTGAGTTCTGCGCGAAGCGCATTCACCTCAGGAACCACATCCCTGAAAAAAGAGACCCATAATAGCCCAAAAACGCTTACGAAGACACAAAGCCAAAGCGCCTTCCACATTTACCAAAGCTCCTATAGAGAATCTCGTGAAGACGCAAACATGATATAACATAGTGACTGACGACCCGAAATGTCAAGCGCAACGTCTTGGGTGATCATGTTGGGCTTTCTGTCAGGCACGCCGGGCCACTGCGCCCCTGAAGGGGTGTTTTTCACTCAAACATAGATACCGATGAATAATCCTCGATCGGGAGCATCCTGAGACTGCATCCACTTAGCTGGCGTTCTTCTCCGAGCCGAGATCGACTTGACCGACGATCTTCGCCAGGTCCTCCACAAATGCTCTCATCATGCCCGCTTGAGCCTTCATTTCCTCCGAGGCGGAGGCTGACTGCTCAGCGCTCGCGGCATTCTGCTGTACGATGCTATCGACGTGACCCACCGCAGTATTCACCTGCTCGATGCCCACCGCTTGTTCCTTCGAGGCAGTTGCGATCTGCGCCACCAGGGCGGCGACCTGTTCCGCGCTCTCTGCAACCATCTTGAATTGGTCATTCGTGGTCCTTACTGCTTCTGATCCGCCGGCTATGGACTTGGCAGAGCCTTCGATGAGGATAGTCGTGCTTTTAGCCGCACCGGCGGTTCGCATCGCGAGATTTCTGACTTCATCTGCGACCACCGCAAAGCCAGCGCCAGCTTCACCCGCCTTTGCGGCCTCGACGGCTGCATTAAGCGCCAGGAGGTTCGTTTGGAATGCGATCTGATCGATGGTTCTTATTATTTTCTGCGTTTCTTCGGAGGAGTGAGCTATCTCCGCCATCAATCCGGTGACTCGGTCCATCGCGTCATTGGCGCGGTGTATCAGCGTTTTTGCTTCATCCATCAGCCTATTGGCTTGCTCTGCGCTATTGGCGTTTTCTTGGGTCACAGCGGACATTTCTTCGAGGGCGGATGATGTCTCCTGAATCGAGGCGGCCTGGTCGGATGATCCCCGGGCGAGTTCTCTGCTCGATGCTGCGAGTTGGTTCGATGTTGATGCCGTTCTTCCCGCGCCTTGCATCAATCCCGAAACTGCCCTCGAAATGGTCTTGGTGACGGAGCGAGTGATTGAGAAACCAAATACACCCATGGCCAGGCCGGCTATGGCACCGATGATGACGAAAAGGAGCGTCATATTCTTGGAATATGAAATGAGCTCCGTCGATCTCGCACCGACCTCATCCCGCTTCCCGTTTACCTCGGCCATCTTCTGGGCTATCAGGTTCTTCTGCATCTCAATCAGCTTCTCGGTTGACCCTCGGAGCTCATGGAATGCCTTCTCTGCCGTTCCGCCATTACTGCTTTTGCGAGCGAACTTGAGCTTCATTGGAGATTTTGCCAGGTCAAAGACCTTCTCGGTCGACTCGATCCAGGATTCGAGGCTGGGCAGAACCTTGGATTGATAGAAGCTCAGCACTTCTTCATTAAAATTGGTCGAGGCCAGCTGGAGAAATTCCTTTGTATTTTGGATATTCTCTTGGCTTATCGCGGCCGCTTCCGCGCTGCTCCGCTCGTCCGTCGCTACAAGTGCCATCTTCTCTGCTATCACCGCGCGGTGAAGAGCTCCATCCGCCTCCAGCACTGCCTGGATGCTGGCCCCCCAACTCCTCTACCAGCTGTTTCATGTCACGATTAATCAGGGGCATGAACTCGTCCTTCACGACAGAGACGCTGCTCGAGGCCATCCGGGACATGCCAAACCACCCGAGTCCGCCCAGAACCATCACGCTAGCCACTGATAGAAGGGCGAGGGCAGCTATCTTCGTCCTTGTATTCAATTTATTCTCCTTAATCTTGGGCTTATCGGTTGGAGGGATGGGCCGTCAGGCCCATCCAGACTGATCCCCCCAGAGAGTCAACCGTATGCAGAATCAGAGCCTGTCCACTGCGATCCCGTATGTTACTGCTCCGATGACGCTGCCGTCCTGGGCTACTATGGGCAAAGAGACCTGCTGCAGGACCACATTCGCCGAGCTGTCCAATTTGGCCTTCCCAACATCGATGCCACCTTTGGCATTATTGTATGAATTCTGCCATTTGGCCTCATCGCCCTGCCAGTAGTCACTCGTCATGTTGTTCTCGCCGACGACCGCGCCCTGATTATCCATCACAAAGGCTTCGATTATCACCGTGTGCTTTGCAACGATGCTTTTGATCTCCTTCGCGCAGGCGTTTCCGAGCTTCTCCACGTGGATCGGGAGCTCATCCTCAGCATCTATCCAAGCTTTGTCGATCTTCTTTATCTCGTCGAGGCTGACTCCCTTTGAGTTCTGGAGCTTGACCTCCCGGACAAACACCGTATTTGTGCACAGCGGCAGAAGCTCCTTCTTGGCGAAGGCCTTGAGATTGTCAGGCACCGAGCACCCGGTTATGTCATTGGCAAGTTTGGTTTGCCAATTGTCGATTGCGGCCCCGCTGGCGTATAATACGAAAAACGCAGCCATCAGCATCGTGAATAGACGACAGTCCATTCTTGCGTTCATTCCGTCCTCCTTTTCTTCATAGGTGTTTTGACAGATGCCTCGAGATGAGCAGTCCCAATTGACAGTCTATTGACCGAAATCGGCTTCATATCCGTAGGCATCGCTATCTCGAGCCTGTGGTTTCCTCCCGGATTGATGACCGGGAATCTCTCTCGATTTTCAGGATCAGCTCATCTTCCTGAGAGCCAGTCCATAATTGCATGTCTTAATATTGATGTCGTTTGCCACTTCAGCCTCGACCATTTATCCATCGAATACTCATGCCTCGGATTAATTCTGGCTGCAGGCTGCCGCGTTTAATATTCCTGCTGCGATGCGGTCGATTGGAAGTACCGACTGAACGGCTCCGAGTTCCGCCGCAACCTTGGGCATCCCATAGACCACGCATGTCTTCTCGTCTTGCCCTATGGTGAATGCGCCGTTTTGCCTCATCTCGAGCAATCCCCTTGCCCCATCGTCGCCCATCCCGGTGAGGATTACTCCTACGGCATTAGCCCCCGCGAATTTGGCGACGGATTTGAAGAGCACATCTGCCGCGGGCCTTTGGCGGCATACCAGCGGGCCGTCTTTGACCTGTGCATAATAGACAGCTCCCGACCTTCTCAGAAGCAGGTGCCTATTTCCGGGAGCGATGAGAACCGTGCCGGGAAGGACTCGGTCTCCGTCCTCGGCTTCCTTGACCTTCATCTCGCAAAGCGTATTCAATCGGTCGGCAAAGCTCCTGGTAAAGTGCTCTGGCATGTGCTGGACCACCATCGTGCCCGGTGAGTTGCTCGGGAGCGATGTCAATACCGCTCTCAGTGCCTCTGTTCCACCAGTTGAGGCTCCTATGGCGACGATTTTGTTAGTTGTTTTCGTAAGAGCAAGTTTCTTCTTAGAGAGAAAGCTTTGTATTTCAGCTTTGCGCTTGGACACATTGACCCTCGCCGCTGCCTTTATCTTATCAATGAGCTGTGAGGACATCTCCGAGACCGTGTAGGACGCACCGGGTTTGCACAAAACCTCGACCGCTCCGGCCTCCAGCGCTTCGAGCGCCATCTGCCCACCCTTGGGGGTCAATGAGGAGATAATAATCACCGGTAGTGGAAAGTACTGCATAAGTTTGTGAAGGAAGGCCAGGCCATCCATTCGCGGCATCTCGATGTCCAGAGTTACCACGTCAGGCGACAGCTTGACGATCTTATCGCGCGCTACATACGGGTCGGGGGCGGTCCCAATCACATCAATCTCGGGGTCTCGAGACAGCTCGTCGGCGAGTAGCTTGCGGACTATGGCGGAATCGTCAACTATGAGTACTTTAATCACCGGGAATCTCACCTTCCATTGACATGCTTATCAACGCAGGGAATTCATCAACAATGAGAGCGATACTCGATTGACTATCGCGGAACTGCTCCCATTCAGCCTGGTCCATATATTCTATTTCGGGAACGGTGAGATCAAATATGGGCTGTTCTCCCGCTATTGCAGTAAGCCATTGCCCACATGTCACGTTGGCGATCTCCTTGAGCGCATCTGCAGCCATCTCCGATGTTGCCTCTTCTGGCTCGACGCCTAGCGTGTTTGCCGCGAGATCCCTGCAGTATTCGCTCGGAGTTGCGATCTCTATTTCACCACTGAATGGCCCCTCGAATCCGATTCTGCACAGCAAGTAGTCTGCATGGTTGATTGGCGGTAGATCGCTTTTTGGTACGAGCTCTCCGAACGCAAAAGCTACTTGCTCCAAGACCTGACAGAATACTTCAGATAGCGTTTCTCGCTGGTTCTCACTCATTGTCGGCCCCAAGTACTTGATCGATTACTTCTTTCACTAGTTCAGGAGTAAACGGCTTCCTGATGTATGCTCTGACTCCTTTGGCCTTGAGTTCCTCAACCCTCGTCTGGCTGCCCTCGGTCGAAATGATTATCACGGGCGTGGTCTCCATGAGCCCATTTTCGGACATTTGTTCGACCATCTCTATTCCATTCATTTCGGGCATATTGATGTCGGCGAGGACAAGATCGACCCAGTTCTCCTCCAGGGCGGCAAGCCCTTCTTTCCCGTTTCCCGCCTCGAGCAGCTCACCCACATCGATACCGGCCAGAGTAAGCGTCTTTTTGATTACGGCCCGCACAATTGCGGAGTCATCTACGATCAGGATGTTGTACGCCATTTAGTTCCCTTCCATATTTTCCGCGAAGAGTTTTTTGGCTTCGGCGATACGCCCAATGGTCTCACAGGCGACTGACTCGAGCAGGTGAATCGTTACGTTCAATCGAGCCAGCGAGTCCCTCGAAGGTCGATATTGAAGGCCATCTCTGCCCGTTCCGAAACCTCCGCTGAGACAAAGCGCGTCGGCGACATGGACAACATCGATCGTCGCCTGATTGACATTGCCGCTTCCGGGCCTGTGATGATGTCGGACTACGTCAACAAGCACCTGAGGGAGTCCCCATTTCTCCAGGATGAGCGCCCCAATCTCAGCATGGTCTATCCCAAAACTTGCTCTTTCTTCCTCATCAAATGCGTCTCCGAGTTCCTGAAGCCTCGCTTCGATTCCATCGATCTCATCGGCGATGAAGGAGCCCAGAACGGGCTTGCCGATGTCGTGTAATAATGCTGCTGTGAAGGTTATGTCGGGCGCTTGCACGTGAATCGCCTTGGCGATTTCCTCAGCGGTAATTGCGACAGCGATTGAGTGTTCCCAAAGCACGCCTTTGTCCAGGCCATATCCGGCAACTGAGC
>JAFGIT010000146.1 GCA_016929465.1 Candidatus Coatesiibacteriota bacterium
AGTCGGCCAGCGACGCAGACCTTCTGGACAACACTTTCTCCAACAACACTGCTTACAACCAGGGGGGGGGAATCTACATCGGCGCCGGCTGTTCGCCGGCAATCTCCTACTGCACTATATCTCCCAGCAACTCTGCGGTTCAGGGTGGCGGCATTCATGTGCCCAGCAATTACTTGGCTCCTATCGAAGACAGCACTGTCTCTAACAACGTCGCCTCGTCCGAAGGCGGCGGGATATACATGGGGAGCAACAGCTCTCCACCTATCACCAATTGCGTGATTTCAAGCAATGAGAGCGGCGGCATCTATATGGGAGACGATTGCTCGCCGTCAATCAGCGACTGCACGATAAATGGAAACACTGGCGCCGCTCGAGGCGGCGGAATCCGTTTGGGCGACAGATGTTCTCCGCCCATCGATTCCAGCTCTATATCTTATAACACCAGCTCCGGCGAGGGTGGCGGGATATATATGTCCGCAGACTGTTCGCCCTCAATCGCAGACTGCGAGATCGATGGCAATAGCGCATCGACCAAAGGTGGAGCTGTCTATGTCGGCACGGATAGCATGCCAACTCTGACTAGCTGCTCAATGAACACCAATGCCTGCGATGCTGCAGGTGGGGCCGTGGCGTTCGTCGGTTCAGGTAATGCGGCGATCTGCAATTGCGAACTGAACGTCAACACTGCCGGCACAGATGGGGGCGCCGTTCTTTGTGAAGCGGGTGCTTTCCCCAGCTTCTCCGATTGCGTAATGAAATACAACGAGGCCGGCCTGGACGGAGGCGCAATCGCGTGCTTCGGCGATAGCGATCCCTTACTTCAGGATAACCTCCTAACAAACAATACGGCTGCAGAATACGGTGGTGCGATCTATTGCACCGGGGGATCGTCGCCTCGCCTCGAAGCGGCGAACATGATCCAGTGGAATGAGGCGGGAGACGCGGGTGGTGCGATTTATTGTAGCGACAGCGCTTCTCCCTATGTGTTCTGTGCGCTGATCGAGGAAAACTCGGCAGCAAATCTCCGCGGAGTGGGCGCGGGAATCGCCTGCTACTCCTCGAGTTCACCTGAATTTTGGAGCTGCACAATCGAGGGGAACAGGAAAGGCGGCGTGTATGCTACCGGAGGCGCCGCTCCCACTCTAACAAACTGCATAATATGGAATAACGATGACGACGTGGCCGGGGTCAGCTGCGACCACATCAGTCATTGCTGCATCGAGGACGGGGACTGCGCCGGGCAAAACGGCAACATCGCGGACGATCCCTTGCTGGTCCCACTACCGATGAGGCCCTGCTATCTCTCCCATGAGGACGCCGGCCAGAGCCAGAGCAGCCCCTGCATTGACGCGGGATTGGGCCAGTCATCCGACTACGGTCTCGACCAATGCACGGTTAGGACCGATGGAGAGTTGGATACAGGTGCAGTAGATATAGGCTTCCATTATGAATTAGGCCTCAACTCATACTATGTGGACAGCGAGAATGGGGATAACGGCGCCTCGGGCCGCAAAGGCTACCCCTGGAAGACGATCACGTACGCCACTACTCAAGAGGGCCTGGGCACCGAAGAGAGCCCCGCGTTCATTCAAGTTGCGCCGGGGCGCTACGACTATCAAAACAACCAGGAGAGCTTCCCGCTCAAGCCTCGTCCCTGGACCGCGCTACTAGGCGCGGGCGCTGAAGATGATGAGAACACCGGGAGCATCGTTGGCGACGGTGATCATCACGAGCCGTTCGATTTCAGAATCTATGGCGGCTATGCCTCGATCGGCGGCTTCTGGATAAGGGGGGGAGATGAATACGGAGTCAGGTGCGTGGACTCTCAGTCGGTCGTGATACACGACTGTGTCATAACAGAGGTCCAGGCCAAGGGTGACGGCGCCGTTTACCTGGAGAACACCACCGACACCAGGCTCTTAAGATGCAAGATCACCGGGAACCAGGACACAAGCCACTCCGGGGCAGGCCTTGTATGTTTCTATGGAAATCCCAGAATCGAATACTGCGAGATCACAAACAACGATTCGGTGTACCGCGGAGCCGGCGTCATACTGGACCGATCAACAGCGACCTTCTTGGGCTGCATAATATCCGGCAACACATCCGGCGAGTCCGGCGCGGGAGTCAGTACGACCGCGGGCTTCACAATGAGGGACTGCACGATCTCCGACAACACCGCCGACGGCACCTATGCATATTACGGAGGCGGTATGATGATCAGCCGCTCCTACTCGGGAGAACGACTATTGATCAACTGCGTGATCTCCGGAAACAAGGTCACTAGAGGGGCAGGGACCAGCGTCGGTGGCGGAGCGATGTTTGGTGGACCGGTCGTGGCCTTGGACTGCATTTTCGAAGGCAATGTATGTGATGCACACGGAGGCGCGATCTACTTCGACCAGGACTCAACGCAGAGATTAGAGAACTGCCTTATAATCGGCAACTCCGCAGGAACAGGGAGCTCGGCTGGCGGCGCCATTTACTGCCACGGAACCTCCAATCCCGAATTGATCAATTGCACGATCGAGGGCAACGACACAACCGGCGTCTATGGCACGACTGGCACTGGTCTGACACTCACCAACTGCATTGTCTGGAACAACGGAGACGACATTGTCAACGTTGATTGCTCGCAGATAAGCCACTGCGACATCCAGGATGACGACTGCAACTATGACGAGGACATCAACCTCAACCAGGACCCGATCTTCATGCCTCGGGATCCCAACGATATAGACGCCTACACCGGCTACTACTTGGCCCAGCAGGATGCTCAGGCCGGCGACAGCCCATGTATAAACGAAGGGGACGATCAGGCGTCTGCATACGGCCTCGAGGCATATACGACCTGCACCGACGGTCGCTTTGACGAGGACGTCGTTGACATCGGCTACCACTATCCTGAGGCTTATGAGGGCGAGGACAACACCTATATCGAGCTCATCTCATTCGAGGCAATTGCGGACGGGAGCGCCATCAAGGTCACCTGGGAAACCGGGACGGAGATCGACAACGCCGGTTTCGACCTCTACCGAACCGAGGCAGGCGAGATCTCGACCGCCAAAAAACTCAACGACCGGATGATCCCCGCAAGGGGCAGCGCGGCGGCTGGAGCGAGCTACGAGTTCGCGGATAGAAACGTCAAGATAAGTGTAATCTATAGCTACTATCTGATCGACATCGACACATCGGGCAAGGCAACGGCGCATGGGCCGGTCGAGGCTCGCGTCCTATCGAGGCCGGTCGTCATCCCAGACGAGCGGCTGAGGCCCGAAGAAGAGAGCAAACAGGGAGATATCTTCAATGTCCCGGATTTTGCCGGGGCCATATAAGGATTGAGCGCCATGATTCAAACAATACTTAATGCGAAGGAGGAAGCATGAAGGCGGCGATAAATTCTAAGAGACCCAGGATCAGCAGGTTTGTCATCTCGGCGCTGGCTAGTGCGGTGCTGACTGCTGCTATATTGGTTCTAAGTGCTGCGGCAGACACGAACTACTACGTTAATCGAGACGACGGAGTGGACACCTCCAGTAGGGATGGTCAATCCTGGGCTAACGCCTGGAAGTCGATTGGATACGCTATCGACCACACAAGTCAGGGGCCAGGCGATCTGGCCATCATCAACGTTTCCGACGGGGTGTATGACAGGAGCATAGAAGGTAGTAGCGGGTTCCCTCTCTATCCGAAGGAGTATCAGACGATCAGGCACGAAGGGGGAGGGACTCTGCGAATCTCCGCGCAGAACTCGAATCGTGTTTTGCACTACGACAGCGTGAGGAGTGATGCCAAGCTGGAGGGAATCGTCATCCAGTATGGTGGCAGCTCCACCACCGATCGTGGCGGGGGGATATTCATGACCAACTCAGCACTTGTGATCGAGGACTGCCAGGTGGAGTACTGCGACGTCTATGCCACAGGCTCGCATAGCAGACGCGGCGCGGGTGGTGGAATCTACTGCGATCGCGGTTCAGTCCTGACAATGACTGACTGCAAGCTCCTTGACAACACATCACCTCGCTACGGCGGCGGCATATTCGTTGATGATCACAGCGAGTGCAATCTGACCAACGTCGAGTTCGACCTCAACACGACGAGCTTCGGTGGCGGAATTATGCTCTGGGACAGCTCGGATGGGACGTTCACAGACTGCGTCTTCACGAGGAATGTGGGAACCAACGGCGGCGCGCTGCGCTGCAACGAAAGCTCTGCGAGCCTGATCCATTGCTATATCGGGACGGATAGTGGGGGGACAGCGGAGCTGGGCAACACGTCCATCCACGGTGGGGGACTGACGTTTCACGAGAACGCGACAGGTTATGTGGACAACTGCTTGATCAAATACAACAAATGCACGCGAACGAGTGGCGGCGTGAACATCGCCTATAAATCCCAGGTCAAATTCATGAGAACTGAGATCTCAAATAATGAGCTCTATGACCATGATCTATATTATCACGGCGCAGGCATGCGTATCGTCGATGGCAACACGGTTGATTTTATCAACTGCAAAATAAACAACAACACCATGGCCAAAGATGGCGCTGCGATGGCGATCTTGGGGGAGAACAATAGCGTTCGAATATCCACATCTGAACTGAAGGGTAACGAGGCCAGCTACGCAGATGCCGGAGCAACGAGAGGCGGGGCAATATACCTCGTGGGTAATAGCGAACTATCTATAGAGAAATCCGACATAACCGATAATATATCGAGTTCCGGACATGGAGGTGCCTTCTACATAGAAAGCGCCCCAATAGGCTCAATCAAGGAGTGCCTCTTCGACAATAATGAGGCTGGAAGGTCAGGAGGAGCCATCCGGATTTACGAGGCCACAGAAGATTTCGAGATCGAGCATTGCATATTCAACCAAAACCAGGCTGATACAGGCCGCCAGGCGGAGTATGGAGGTGGCGCGCTCAATGTGGTCGAAGGTAATCCGAGCGTTTTGAACTGCCTCATCATTCTCAATTCTGTCGAGGTCGAAGGAAATGGCGGAGGAATTCTCTGTCAGGCGGCGGGTTCTCCCAGGCTGACCAACTGCACGATAGCTGATTCGGTTGGCTATGGCGTATATGCCGACGCTGGTGAGGAGTGTGTGCCCGAGCTTCTGAACTGCATCGTCTGGGACAATAGCCTGGGTGGTATAGCGAATGTCGATTGCTCCAATGTGTCCTATAGCGACATTCAAGGCGGGGATTGCTGCGGACAGAACGATAATATCTGCGACCCCCCCCTGTTCGAGACCGGTTCTGGAGATTATGGCAACTACTGCCTCTCCCAGACCGACTCTGGCCAGTCCGAGCAGAGTCCATGTGTCGATACCGGGCAGGGAAATGCCTCCGACCATGGCCTTCATACCTATTCAACCCGCACAAGCGGCGCATACGATGACAACGCCATGGATATGGGCTATCACTATGAGAGTTCGCTCCACTACTTCTATGTCGATGCGACCATCGGCGACAACAGCTCTTACGATGGCAGATCACCGACGATTACAGGCGATTCAGGGCCCTGGAAGACAATCACGTGGGCGCTTGATACCGAAAATCTAGGGATTAGCAACGAGAACCATCCGATAACCATCTTCGTGGCCGCCGGGGATTATGACATCGACATGGGCGGCGGCGACCATGAGACATTCCCACTGAAGCCCGAGACGCAGTACATTTCTCTGATCGGCGCCGGCTGCGACATTACAACGATCAACGCCTATGAAGAAGGCACAGACCACACCGCGATCGTCGTCGAGAAGAACCCGGATACCGAGCTCAAGCGAGACCATTTCACAATCAAGGGCTTCAAGATCACCGGGGCGGACAACACACCGCCGGGTCTCGGCAATGGAGGCGCGATACGCGTGACCGAGTCTGACTATCTGACGCTCGACGGCTGCGACATAGACAACAACTTGGCCAAATCCGGAGGCGGCATCTACTTCCGCGACAGTCTGGGCAATGAAATTCGCAGCTGCCTGGTCAGGAACAACACGGCAGAATCTGGCAGCGACGGCTACGGTGGCGGCGTCTGCATTTCAGACGGGTCATATTTCTTCGCTGAGTTCTCCAGCTTCACGGGCAATTCTGCGAGCATGGGTGGCGGCGGGGTTGCCCTCAGGAACCACACGGAGGATGACCCCCAGTGCAGGACGGAGATCAATGGGTCCGTATTCATGGCCAACGAGGCTGTTAATGGTGCTGGAGTCTTTGCCTATCTGAACTCCGTGGCTACGGTCTTCAACACATCTCTCACGGGTAATGCTGCACTTGGGGATGGCGGGGCAGTGTACTGCGAGGACAACTGCAACCTCGCCCTCACCTACGCCCACATGACGGGCAATGAGGCCGCCTACCACGGGGGCGCTGTCGCCTGCGTGGATTACTGCGAGCCACGCTTGAACTTCTGCTGGGTCGCGGATAACAGCGCGGGGCTATCCGGTGGGGGCCTATACTATAAGGACCACTGCAACCAGACGAGTGAAGAGGGCAAAGTGCTGAACACCGTCATTGCTAACAATGTGGTCACCGGAGGGGAGGGAAATGGCGCCGCAATATATTGCGAGATCGCATCAAGCCCATGGATCTGGTTTTGCACGATTGCGGATAACACGCCGACAGGTGTTCATGCCGTTCTCAATTCCTACCCCAAACTAGACCATTCGATACTCTGGAACAACGGTGACGACGTAGATGGCATCGATTGTGGCGAGGACCATATCTGCTACTGTGACATCGAGGACGGGGACTGCAATGGACAGAATGGCAACATCTCCGCGAATCCACTATTCGTGCCTCGCGATCGCGAAGATCCAGATAACAAATGGACCGGCTACTATATCGCTCAATACCCCGCCCAGAGCTGCCAGAGCCCATGCTTCGATGCCGGGGCGGATACTGCGGAGTCCTATCGTCAGAATGCCTGGACGACTTGCACTGATGGCGCCCGCGACGAGGGCATGGCCGACCTGGGCTGTCACTTCAGAGACAGCTATGAGGGCAGCGACGACACCTACATCGAGCTAGTGTCCTTCGAGGCAAAGGCGAATCGGCAAGCGATCAAGGTCACCTGGGAAACCGCAACCGAGATCGACAATGCAGGCTTCAATCTTTACCGAGTGGAATCGGGCGAGCGCTCGACCGCGAGAAAACTCAATGACCGAATGATCCCCGCAAAGGGCAGCACGGCGGAGGGCGCCAAATACGAATTCATCGACAGTGACATACGGCCGGGAACGACCTATGAATACTACCTCATCGACATCGCAACCGATGGCAGGATGTCTGTGCATGGGCCGGTCGAGGCGGAATTCACGGTGTTGCCAATGGATCCAATCAGGCGTGATGTTCTTCCTAATCGGGGATTGCTGTCAATCATGCGAAGCCGGATCCTATCAGTACTCCCAATAATCTGAGATCAAATTCAGACAAACCAAGAAGAGCACCAATAAGAAATCGATACAATTCAACAGGAGAAGACATGAAAGAAACGAAGCCGTACGAGAAGCCTGAAGTGACGACGATAGCTAGCGACCATATCATCACGATTCTCGGTCCTAGCATATCATGCACGGGCTTCGGGGGCTCCGCCGCCGATCTGCCGATACCTGAGTAGAGACGGCTGGAATTCCGACGGATCATTTGACAATCCCGGGGATTCTCCTGATCTTAGCTTAGATCGATCAGGAGTCGAGATTGCATAGCAGTAGCATATCCGCGCGGCCAACCGAGCCTATGCTCTCGCCCGGAGAAGGCCCGCATCAATAGTCGCTGGCTGCTTGTTGTTTTCTTGGCCTGGATTCTGCAATATTCCCCGTGAGTGGAGTAGGTCGAATCGTCTGTTCTCCCTCTTTGTGCTCTGTCATCGCCGCTTGCTGTTTTTTGAGATGGGGAGTGTTGAATGAAGGTTGGATTCCTGCAATTCTGCCCGCAAAGGGGGCAGGTTAAGGAGAATCTCAGAACGATCATAGGCCTGATCGACGGTCAAGAGTGCGACCTGTGGGTCCTTCCCGAGCTGTGTAACACGGGCTACCTATTCTCGGATCCGGATGAGGCCTGGGATCTTGCGGAGGAGATCCCATCTGGTAGCACCACCGAAAAACTCGCCGAGATATCCGTGCGCAACCGATCCGCCATTGTCGCCGGCATCGCCGAGCGAGATGAGGACCAGCTCTATAATTCGTCCATACTCGTCACCCCGAAGGGGGACATCTTTCGCTATCGGAAGCTGCATCTCTTCGGCTATGAGAAGGAAGTCTTCTCCCCCGGGGACCGCGAACCAGAAGTATTCAATATTGGGCGGGCGATGGTCGGTATGATGATCTGCTTCGATTGGTACTTCCCTGAAACCGCAAGGATCCTCATGCTGAAGGGCGCCCAGATAATTTGCCATCCCTCCAATCTGGTTCTTCCATATTGCCAGAAGTCGATGCCCACACGCTGTATCGAGAATCGCGTCTTTGCGATTACCGCAAACCGTATCGGCAGCGAGGTCGTTGGGAATCGGGAGCTCGTCTTCACCGGTGGCAGTCTGATAGTCGATCCGCTGGGAGAAGTTCTGGCAAAGGCGTCCGAAGATTCGGAAGAATTCAAGATTGTCGATATAGTCCCTAAGATATCTTCCGACAAGAAACTTACCAGGATGAACGAGCTTCGCTCGGACAGGAGAGTTGAGCTCTACGGTGAGCTCCTCAGAAACGGGGATTCCGATGGTTCTGAATAATGGCTAAGGAAAGCAAGAAAGCCAGAAGCGGAGGCCAACAGATCGACAGGCGCATGACGATCTATCAGCTGTTCCGGGAGCGAGTCTTCAAAGAGGCGATCGCGGTCTTGGTCATCGTCGTTGCCGTCACCTCGCTTGTTAGCCTTTGGGGAGGCAACTCGGAGGACAATCCCGTCGGGCTTGTTGGCAGATGGATATATGGGGCGTTTGGCCTCCTATTCGGACACATCCCGTCATACCTGCTGCTGGTTCCTTTGTTTGCGTTCTCGCTCGCGACGCTTTTCAGGCGCAAGCCGAGGCTCTTGCCGCTCAAGATCATTGCCACTTTCACGTTCACGATAGCCCTCGGAACGATCTATGCCCTTTTCAAGGGGCATGCCTCAATGCAGGAGGCATTTCTGGCGCGGAAATTCGCAGAGATACTCATCGATTACACGAGCGCCGTCTGGGCGGTTGTCTTGGCTGCCGCGATCCTGCTCGCCTCCGCGATAATCGTCGCTGGTGTGAGCCTTGGACAGATGCTCTCCCTCGTCATCCGCAT
>JAFGIT010000147.1 GCA_016929465.1 Candidatus Coatesiibacteriota bacterium
AAAATTGGGGGTTGACAAGGGGTAGTTGGTGGTATTTAATCCCAATTGCGGACACATTAGAATCGAAAAGGCTTGGGGAAATCGGGGCTTTGAACATCGCTGCATATCAGACCGAAGAGAATCTTTAGATGCCCAAGGATGATTCATCTGATTCGGGCCAGGATTCACTGACGTTCGGTAAAGGCTTCAGGCGCGTACCTATCGACGCCAAGGGGCGTATCTCGATACCGAACGCCTATCGCTCACTCTATCAGGATGAGTTGAGAGGCGACTGGGTCGTCTATCTCGTTGCAGACCGCTTCCGAATCGACGTGCTCCCGAGAGAGAAGTACGAAGAGAAGTACAAAAGGATAATCGGCAAAGACAGCCATCATCCTGACGATATCAACGAGCGACGTCGGTTCATGGTTGGGACCGAGATTAAGGGATTGGACCCCGAGGGGCGTCTGACGATCTCGAAAGAGATGCAGAAGATGGTGAAGCTCGGTGCATACGCAGTTCTTATTTGGATGAGGGGCTGGTTGGAGATATGGCCTGAGGTCGAATTCGACGCCTGGCTGACATCAGCGCCCTCGATTGATGATTTCGAGAGAAGAGCCAGCGAGCGATCTTCTTTGAAACAGACTGCTGCTGATAGTCGGGAAGAATCCATAGAGGATTCTTCCGGCCAATAGCAGAGGCTGTTGCTCTTACTCTCCGGAGGAGTTTATGAGGGGACTCTTGGGAGATATTCATCGACCAGTCTTGGTCGCGGAGGTCTTGGACAACCTTCGGTTCGTGAGTGAAGGAGGCATCTTTGTTGATGCTACGCTGGGATTTGGTGGACACGCTATTGCCGTTCTCGAGCACTTTCCTAACTCAACGGTCGTCGGGATCGAGATCGACGACGAGACGATTTCGCTTTGCAGAAAGCGCCTTGCGCCGTATGGGGATCGGTGCAGGGCAATTAGGGGGACCTACGGAGATTTGGGAGATCTTCTTTCATTGGCGGGGATTGCGGCTGTGGACACTATCCTGATGGACACCGGCGTATCTAGTTTCGATATAGACACACCGGAGCGTGGTTTCAGTTTTTCCCTCGATGGTCCTCTCGACATGCGCTATCGCCAGGAATTTGGGCTCGAGACCGCCGAAGCGATCATAAACCACGAGAATGCGTCGTATCTCCGCAGGATAATGCGAGACTATGGCGAGGTCCCCTTCGCCGGCCGGATCGCGTCGGCTATCTGTTCCCGCCGTGTGAACTCCCCGATAGCAACCACCTTGCAGCTGGTTGAAGTTGTGAGGCGAGCGGTTGGAGGTCGCATAGGGCGCATGAAATTGGAGGGGCTGCTTGCGCAGGTATTCCAGGCATTCAGGGTCGCCGTCAACAGAGAGCTCGAGGTGCTCGAGGCAGGGCTAAGGCAGGGCATCGACCATCTCGAGAGCGGCGGTCGGCTGTTGGTTATCTGCTACGAGTCGCTCAGCCACAATTTGACCAAGCGTGTATTCCGGGAATACGAGCGAGGCTGTATATGCCCCAAGGAGGTGCCGGTCTGCGTCTGCGGTCGGAGTCCCAAGGCACGTATTCTGACCAGGCGGGCTATTTCACCTTCAGCAGCGGAGATAGCAGACAACATCCGTAGTCGGAGCGCTGGAATGAGAATAATCGAGAGACTCTAAGTTGGAATCCGCGAGATTGAAGGACGCAAGATTTTACGCTGTCACGGTGGGGATTTTAGTGGCTAGCGCGCTTTTCTACCTCTGGCAGGGCTTCTGCATCATGAACCTTAAATGGCAGTTATCAGCCCTCAAGGATGACTATGAAGGTCTCTCCCGGCGGGGCGACTACCTGCGGCAAGAGCTCCTTGAACTGAGCGATCTGCCGACGCTGGAGCAATATGCAGAAACCAATGGACTGGTCAAGCCGACACCCAAGGAGATGATCGTACTTTCAAAGGACAAATTGGAGATTGACCCCGTGGATGATGCAAGCAATGACGAATAGCCGACGCCAGGTGCCGACTGCCGGCGAGATCGTCCATTATCGCCAGCCCCGGAAACTCGATTCCCAGGCAGTGCGCATGCTTGCAGTCCTGCTCATCCTTATCCTGATCGCGGGAGTGGCGATCTTCAGGCTGGTCTGCATCCAGATGTTCAGACATGGGCTGTATAAGAGCATCTCTGACTCAATCCACCTGGAGGTGCTCGATATGCCCGCGAGTCGAGGCCAGATACTGGACTGCAGGTTCCGGCCACTGGCAGGCTCCAGTGAGACTCTGTCCTTCTGGGCGTGTTCTCACGGGCTCACCAAGAGCGAGAAGAGCCTGGCCAAGAAGAAGCTCGCGGGATTTGCCGATGTCCCGCAGGATAAGGTGGAAGAGGCTTTCGGCGAACGTCCTCGGTTCATCAGCCTCCGTCGCTTCTGCGATGAAGACACAGCGCTGAGAATACAGCGACTCAATGTGCCTGGAATCGGCAGCAGCGTGGAGCACCTTCGCTATTACACTTCCGATTGCGCGAGCAACATAATTGGATTCGTGAATGCCCAGGGCGAGGCACTCGAGGGTGCGGAACGCTATTATGACGGCCTTCTATCAGGCGCTCCAGGCAAGCTTGTAGTAAATCCCTACGTTCGCCTCCAGGGCGCCCCGCTCATTCAGGAGATTCTGAAGCAGCCCACGGACGGGCATAACGTGGTCCTCACGATCGATAATACCATCCAATTCATACTGTCCGAGCACCTTCGAGATGCCTGTGAGAAATGGAACTCGCCGCTCGCATTGGGGGTCATCATGGATCCGAAGACTGGCGCCATACTCGGCATGTCATCCTATCCCTCTTATTCGTCAGCCAGCTATGGCGAGAGCTACAAAGCTCAAATGTCGAAGGAGGAGGTCCCCAATTATCTGCGGGACCTATTGGAACCCGGCGGCCTGTATAAGGCACGGTGTCTGACCGACCTCTTCGAGCCAGGCTCATTGTTCAAGATATTCATAGTAGCCGCGGCGTTGGACATGAATGTGATACGCCCGTACGAGAAGTTCTTCTGCGAGAACGGATCGTTCAGAGTCGGGCGTTCGGTCATCTCTGATTGGAGGCCATTTGGTGAGTTGACTGTGGAGGAGATTCTCATCAGATCGAGCAATATTGGGATGTCGAAAATCGGGATGCGCCTCACATCCACATTGATGCACCAGTATCTCATGAAATTCGGCTTACTCGAGAAGCCGGGACTCGGGCTTTTCGCAGAGCCAGTCCCCGGTCTCAGGGACCTATCTCAATGGGACCAGGAGTACACCTGCTTCGTGTCATTCGGGCAAGGCGTTGCCATATCTGCTCTGGCCCTGGTCTCTGCGGTCTCCGCAATTGCAAACGATGGCATCCTAATGAGGCCCTATATACTTGCAGCGGTGCAAAGCTCCGACGGGACCATCATCCATCAGACGGATCCCACCGTAATAAGAAGGGTCATTAAAACGAGCACCGCAAGGACAATGACTGCGATGATGCACAACGTTGTGATGCAGGGCGGCGCTCGCGTTGCGAGTATTCCTGGAGTTGCTGTATGTGGAAAGACAGGAACCGCGCAAGTATTCGATCATGAAACCGGCACCTACTCTCACGAAGACCTCATCACCTCCTTCATAGGTTTCGCGCCGGCTGAAGACCCACAGGTTGCGATTTTGATAAGCGTCTTCAGTCCGAAGCATGAACAGCGAGAGATATGGGGGAGCACAGTTGCTGCCCCCATCTTCTCCGCTGTCGCGGGCCACGTTCTCGCATATCTCGGTTCCAGGAGTCGTCCATATTTGAATATGGCCAATAATAACGATCCTGCGGAGGACCGGAGTTGAGATTTGCGGAGCTCATGAAGGACGTTAAGATTCTCTCCCAGTTTGGAGACGATGCGGTCGAAGTGACGGGCCTTTCCTGCTCTTCTTCGGATGTGCCGAGATCGGGTGCATTTTTCGCGCAACGCGGCACTTCAGTGGACGGCCATGAATATGTCGAAGAGGCCATTTGCAGCGGCGCTGGCGCACTCGTTATCGATCGACAGGACGTGTTCCTCCGGTTGAGGGAAGTCCTTAAAGAGAACGGACCAGTGGTCGCGCTCGTCGAAAACACGCGCGCTGCACTGGCAGTGGCTGCCTCTAACTACTATGGCAGGCCTACCTGGGCCTTCGACCTGATCGGCATCGTCGGCACGAATGGCAAGACAAGCGTCTCATACCTGCTCGAGTCGATCCTCTCGATCAAATCGAGAGTGGGCGTCATTGGGACAATAAGCTATCGATATCCAGGCTGCGAGTCGCGGGCATCGCTCACGACACCGGACCCTGTCCTACTCCAGAAGCTCTTTGCGGAGATGAGAGATGCGGGTGTCGAGCACGTCGTCCTCGAGACATCTTCTCATGGGATAGCACAGCATCGTATCGACGGCTGTCGGTTCAAAGTGGGAATTTTCACGAATATAACGCAAGACCATCTTGACTTTCACGGGACCTTCGATGAATACCTGGGGGCGAAGCTGAGCTTCTTCGAGAGGCATCTCGAGCCCATCGAGTCTGATGGAGTCAAGGCGGTGATCAATCTTGATGGCCCCAACGCCGGGAAGTTTATTGCCACTTCGAAGGTGGAGACACTCACCTTCTCGACGTCGAATCCGGAAGCGGATTACCTCGCCTACGACATTCAGATCACTGGCGATGGCACATTCTTCGTCGTCAGGACGCCCAAAGGCGCTCTCGAGGTCAAAAGTTCTCTGATAGGAGCGCATTCTGTCGAGAACTGCCTCGCTGCGATTGCTGCCTCATACGGCCTGGGATTGAATTCGGAGCAGATAGCGTCTGGCATCGCATCCC
>JAFGIT010000148.1 GCA_016929465.1 Candidatus Coatesiibacteriota bacterium
AGCCTCGACGTCGAGAATTTCTCGAATGCGCTCCGGCCTGTTGGCGAAAACGCATATCTCAACTCCGGGGATGAACTCCTTCAAGAGCTCAACCGTGCCGGTCAGTATCGATTCGTCGCCTATGTTATACGATGCATCTCCCGGCCAGATCAGAATTCTCTTTTTGCCGGGCACTACAACTGCTCTTCCGCTTTGAACACGTATCTTATCTCGCCCGTGGGGCTCAGTTCGAATTCCGCGTCACCGCCAGCGTCGCGTATCGCAGGCCTGGGGATGCTATTGATCATCTTGGCCTCGACCAGCTCCTGCAGGTCCTTCGGCATCCGACCCTTCTCCTTCTCGAAGGTCTGCACTTTGTCCTTCAATATATCCATCATCTTCATCGTGGCCCTGATTTCCATTATTCTCAATTCGAAGACCACTGGATTCTTGGGGAGCTCACTCAGAATGCCTGCGCTAATCAATCCGCGCAGGTCCTTCGGTCGATAGCCGAACCTTTGCTTGAATAGGTCCAGGCCATGCTTCACATTCATTGCCTCATGCGAGACGGCAGCGTGGTACTGGTCCATGTCGAAGTCAGCCGGAAGGTTATCGGAGTCGAGATAGTCTCTGGCCTCTTCCCAGAACTTGATGGCTTTCTCGAACTCCCCTTGTCGCTCATACCCGGCCGCGACTGAAACGGTTATCATACGCGGAACGCCTGGCATCGTCTTGGCGAGCTCGAAATATCGAGTGGCTTCCTTCTCATCGAAGAGCACCTCTCGATAGCATTTGCCGATGTGGAACGCCAGCCTCCAGCGGGCCTCATCCTTCTCGGGGACCATCTTTAGGCCCTTCTCTAAGAACTTGATCCCCTCTTGAGGCCTGCCAGCGTCCTCGTATAGCCATGAACCACCACGCTCATATATGTCGCTCTCGTATGGATCGAGGCGTGTCACTACCTCGAGCATCTCATCGAGCATGTCGTAATTCTTGGAGCCCTGCTGCTGGTTATAGACGTATCGAATCGTCCTAAGCCAGAAAATATCCGCCAGTAGATTGTCGAATCCGAGCGCGGCCACCTTCATTAGAGTGGGTGACGGAACGAAGATTAGCCCTCCGGGAGAATGGACGTCATCCGAGATAGCGTCCAATCTGAACGCCGACCCCACGACGCAACCGAATAGCAGCACCAGGCCGACTATATAAAGAGCGTGTCGCGTGTGCTTGGTTCGAGCCATCCTATTACCCGTTCGATTCGCTCAACCTATTCTGAATATTGGTGAATATTCGTGACTAAAGAGCCGCCTGACAATCATAGCACCATTTCGCGGGGGAAATCACTCCTCATTCTTGACACGCACCGGAATGAAAAATTGGTTGCCATTCCGATAGACAAGGAACATCTGCACGCCCGGCTCCAGCTCCGAGGTGATCTCGTAGAACTGTTTGGCGTCCTTGATTCTCGTCCAGCCTATCTTGATGATGCAATCACCCTCGGCAATCCCTGCTCGATCCGCGGGGCTCTTGAATGTCACATTCGTGACGACGACGCCCTCCAGGTCTTCGGGAAGATGATAGCGACGTGCTATATCAGGACTTATGTCACGAACGCTGATCCCGAGCTCAAATCGCTCCTCGTGTGATTCGCTAACCAACTCCCCTGTCGAAGGCTTCGCGCCGAGCTTGACCCGAATTGTCTTCTCTTTGCCATCGCGAAGAATGAGAAGTTTCGCCTTCTTACCGATGGGCTCGAGACCCACCATCTCTGGGAGCTCACGAGATGCTCGAATCTTCTTGCCCTCATACTCCAGGATAACGTCACCGACCTCGATGCCGGCCTCATCCGCTGGGCTGCCCTTCATCACCTCGGAGACGATTGCGCCCTGTCTATCCTCCAGGCCAAGTGATTCTTGGAAATCGGGTGTGACGGGCTGGATGGTAACTCCCAACCAGGCGCGTTCCACTTTGCCCTTGGTCTTAAGGTCGGGCAGAATGGCTTTGGCAATGCTAATCGGGACGGCAAAGCCGATCCCCGTTCTCAAGCCAGCTATGGCAGTATTTATACCAATGACCCTGCCGTCGATGTCCACAAGAGGACCACCGCTGTTGCCAGGGTTTATCATAGCGTCGGTCTGTATGAAGCGATCGTAGTTCCCAATGCCGATCTGACGCTCCTTCGCACTGACTACGCCGACTGTGACTGTGTGATCCAGGCCGTAGGGATTGCCAATTGCGATTACCCAATCTCCTACTTGCAGGGCATTCGAATCCCCGAGCTGCGCAACCGGCAGGTTCTCATCGGCCTCGATCTTGACAAGCGCCACATCGGTCTCGGGGTCACGCCCGACCACCTTGGCCGAGAATTCCCTGTCATCGAGCAGTTTGACATCGATCTCGTCAGCTTCCTCGACGACGTGGTTGTTCGTGAGGATCAGGCCAGATTTGTCAATTATGAAGCCGGTGCCGCCCGCGGTCTTCCATTGCTCCTTTTCCTCTTGCTTCGGGGCCCTCTGTCTGGGATCCCCGTTGCCGAAAGGACTATCGAAGAACCAATAAGGGAAATTGCCTTGCTGGACTTTTACGGCAGTGCGCGCTGTTATCGCCACGACTGCGGGGCTTACCTGCTTTGCGACATCGCGGAATGTATATGGACTAATCGGATGCACATTGACTTCACTCGACAGCGGCTGCTCCTCTGCGACTGCGCTGCGGGCGAAGACCTTTTCTTCTCCGTTGCTGGGATTCGAAGCCGAGAAATAGCCGAGGGTGAACGCCAATATCAGGGTGAGAATCGATACACTCACGGCAGCCAACTTCTTCATTAGAGTCTTCTCCTTGACCAGTGTTAATAAACGTCCCAAATGGATGTTGACTTCAAGAGTCTCAACACCAGTTCTATTGAGCGGGTTCCAGTAGAGAGGATGTCGCTATGCTAAAACGACCTTTGAGATGGGATTCGCGACGATTTCGCCTATCACGGAACGGGTTCCGACTCCTGCCGCCTGCAACTCCGACAAGAGATCCTCGCAACGGGCTGCTGGAACCGCTATCAAGAGGCCACCAGATGTCTGGGGATCGAAGAGCGGCATTAGCTCGTCGTCATCGAACGCTCGCTCCGCTATGACCCGATCGGCGAGGAACTTGCGGTTTCTAAAGAGTCCGCCGGGGATGACCTTATCTCCCGTGAATTCAAATACTCCCTCCATGAAGGGTATCGACTCGAATTCGAGGCGAATGCCAAAGCGGGCCTCGCACATCATCTCGCTGATGTGGCCGATAAGGCCAAAGCCGGTTACGTCGGTGCAGGCGGATACACCAATCCTCATCATCGCTTCAGCGGCATTCTTGTTCAACGTGGACATCATCTCGGCGACGATTTTGGTTTGCTCCTCGCTCGCGAGGCCGCACTTGACGGCAGTCGAAATTATGCCGGTCCCGAGCGGCTTCGTAAGGATGATCTTATCGCCGACATTTGCGCTGGAGTTCAGGAGTATTTCATCAGGACGAGCGAGTCCGGTGACTGCGAGCCCATATTTTATCTCCGGATCATCGATCGAGTGCCCCCCTAATAAGACCGCTCCAGCCTCGTGCACCTTATCAAGCCCCCCGAGCACCACATCTCGGAAAACCGACAGGTCCATCTTGGCACGAGGGAAAGCCATGATATTCAAGGCCGTCAGCGGCCTAGCACCCATCGCATAGAGGTCGCTGAGAGCGTTGGCGGCCGCGATCTGGCCAAATACAAACGGTTCGTCAACGATCGGCGTGAAGAAATCGACCGATTGAACCAATGCCAATTCATCGGAGATTCGATAGACGCCTGCGTCCTCCGCACGCTCTATCGATGGCCCGGCGAGTATGTTCGGGTCATCTTTGAATGGCAGACCACAAAGAGCTTTCTGAAGGTCACCCGGACCTATTTTCGCCGCTCATCCAGCGCCCGCGACGGTGGCTGTCAATCTAGCCCTGACTTCGTCATTGGACATGTTTGATTGATTCTCTACTTAAATGGTATATCTATAGTTGAATTCGTAACTGAGGCCCCCAATATAACCATTCTGGGGCCTTTCAAGTCAAGCATATCGATGGGCTTGGGGAGAGCTAACCGATATAAGGAAAGACCACGGCAAGCGACCGCGGCCGAACTCAGTCAAAATATACTATTGAATTTGCCGACAGGGACGCCTATCCTGTCGAAGAAGAATTGGAATTACGATTCGCAATCCGCAGACAAGCATTTAATGTTTATGGACGGAACGGAGATATCGAGATGAAGAGCATTTGCGCGGTAGCAGTCTTATTGACGTTCGTTATGGCCATCGGTCTCTGGGGATGTGCCGGCAAACACCACGAGGAATCTCAAGCAATGGAATTGCCCAAGAAATCGATCGAGCGATATATCGAGGTGAGTAGCGTGGCAGAGGGCACTCAGGCCGAGGCCATCGGGATTCAGGCTGGAGATATCCTCCTGAAATACGATGGCAAAGAGCTAGGAACCATTAGCGATCTGCACGAGGCGATAAAGGCCGCAACTGGCGATGATGTGATCATTGTCGTGAAGCGTGATGGAAATCCGATCAGTCTTAGTGCGAAGCCCGGCAAAATTGGAGTCATGCTCAAGACGGTGGCAGAAGTCCATCGCATGCCAGACGCGAAGATAATCGAGGGAATCGATCCCCTCTCGTGGGAGAGCGAGGAGACTATTAGCTACATCGCGTGCGTAAGACGCGTGCTGGCTCATTACGGCGAGCAGTATGAATACATGTATCTCATGGGCATCTCCGGCGCGGCTTTCCGGCTCCATTTCTTTGGCGGGTGGTGCTCTAGTTCCCCGGACCCGACATGCGGCTTCGACTGCTCGAAAGCCGTATATGAAGCGCTCGGCCGCAAGACCGAGCACCACTTCATGAATCATGACAATTTCGAAATGCCGGACGCGCTGACGGAGCCTGAGATGAGGCAGAAGATAACCGAGGCGATCGATCGGGACATTCCCGTCATAGCAATTGATATAGTTCAGATTCCGGAGTGGGGCATAATCACGGGCTACCAGAACGACAAGCAGGACTTGTTCTGTAGGTCATACTTCGACCCGGAAATGGAAGACTACAACGTGGTCGAGAAGATGCCATGGGTAACCGTAATGATCGGTGAGAAGGGCGAGGCACTCTCAGGTGAGGAGGCTGTCAAGCAGTCGCTTGCTATCGCCCAATACCTGGGTCGCGCCGAGAAATTCGACCAGTACTATTCTGGCATCGCTGGCTTCGAGCAGTGGATTGCTTCCCTCGAGGAAATGTCGGCCCCGATGGAGGCCGCCGCTCCGAGGTCCATGGATGATATAATGAACGCCATGCAGGCTAACGCGTGGATCTATGAG
>JAFGIT010000015.1 GCA_016929465.1 Candidatus Coatesiibacteriota bacterium
TATGAGGAACCAAAAAAATGACAAAACCATCGACTGAGAGGGACCCCAGAACCTACGCGATCATCGGGGCCGCCATGGAGGTGCATCGCGAGCTGGGCTCCGGTTTTCTCGAAGCCGTATATCAGGAAGCTCTGGCCATGGAGTTCGAATCCTGCGGGATCCCGTTTGAAAGAGAAGCCAATCTTCCCATCCACTATAAGGGCAGGCAGCTGGGGGCGAAATATAAGGCGGATTTCATCTGCTTTGGCGAGGTAATTGTTGAATTAAAGGCCCTGGAAGGGATAATCGGTCAGCACGAGGCCCAGGTGCTGAACTCCCTCAAGGCTTCTGGGCTTTCAGTCGGTCTGGTTCTGAATTTCGGTCAGCATTCGCTGCAATATCGCCGCCTTGTAAGCTCCCAATCCGTGAAATCTGCGTAATCTGCGGACTTCAACTTTCCTCTTTCAGCACATTATACATCGCGAAGCGGCCGCGACCGAACTCTGCGGATAGGAGCTCTATTGCTCTCTTCTTCGTGGGGTGGGTTTGGATGAGTTCTTGGTACCGAGCCCGGACCAATTCCCTCTCGGCTTCAGTCCAGAGGCGACCTTGATTAAGTGGTTTGTTGCTCGGACCGGCTCGGCGTAAGGTTGGCATCAGGCTGCCGGGTTCGATTGCCGCCACTCTCCTGGCATTGCCCTCGAATGCGATTTTGCTTTTCTCGAAGCCCATCGCCCGTCTATTGAGACCAATGGCCACCTTTGCGGTGGAGAAACTCCCTAGAAAGAGGTCGCAGACGAGATCGTCCTCGTTGCTGCTGTATTGGATCATTTTTATTAGCAGCTGCTTGGGGAGTTCGTTCTTATTCTTTCTCTGGGTTGGCTTATATTCCCTGTTGATGATCCAAACATCTTCACGGTCGCGGTAATTCAGAGAGCCAGCATTGTCTCTTTCATTCGCGCCATATCGACAATTAATGTTAAATGTCGCCCTCTCGCCAGGCTTCGTATAATAGAGAATGTGATAGTGGGAGGAGACATACTTACGTCTCGTGTGCACACCAAAATTATATTTCCAGATAATGTGATTGACCTCCTCCAGGCAAGTAGCATGCAAGGCGTTCAGAATATGAACCAGATTTGTGTAGCCAGATACTATATATATTGAGCCACCGGGCCTTAAGATGCGTGCCGCCTGCTCGATCCAGGCCAAGCTGAACTCGGCGTATTGGTCACCTGGCACCTCGATGTAACCATCGAGCACGAATCCCTCCTTGCGGTTGTAGTGCTTGTGGAGCTTATCACCATCGATGCCGTAAGGGGGATCGGTTATTATCAGATCAACTGAATCGTCCGGAGCATGCTTCTTGCAGCCCTCGATGCAGTCTTCGTTGTAGAATTGGCCATATTCCGTCATTGATTGATCGCCTCAAGATTCAGAAGAACATACAACTGATATGACTCATTCTACTTGTTTACTATCCTGGAAATCAAAGGCTCAAGATGCTCGCTGGATTCGTGTGTGATCAGAGCCGCCCAATCTTCTGGTGAAGAAATTACCGTCCGATACGCGCCTGCAAAGCTGCTGGATATCTGTCCCCTTGAATGACGATCTTGGAGAGAGCTTCCTTGAGTTTCTCGAGATCGTCCCGACCGAGGACAACAGATGCTCCCCCGACATTCTCCTCGAGCCTGTGCAATTTTGTTGTCCCGGGGATAGGTACAATCCACTCCTTTTGAGCAAGGAGCCACCCCAAAGCAATTTGTGCGGGCGTTGCGTTCTTTTCATCGGCAGTTTCTTTGATGAGGCTCACGAGCTCCTGGTTTGCTTTCCTATTTTCCTCGGTGAATCGCGGCAGAATATTGCGGAAATCGGTCGCATCGAACTTAGTGTTTTCATCGATTTTGCCGGTCAAAAAGCCTCTACCCAGCGGGCTGAACGGGACGAAACCGATACCTAATGCCTCCAATGTCGGGATGATTTCCTTTTCAGGCTCTCGCCAAAAGAGAGAATATTCGCTTTGCAGCGCAGATACGGGCTGAACCGCGTGCGCCCGGCGGATACTGTCCAAACCGGCCTCCGACAGCCCAAAATATTTGACCTTGCCCTCTTCAATCAGTTCTCTAACAGCACCCGCCACGTCTTCCATCGGGACTTTGGTATCAACACGATGCTGATAGAAGAGATCAATATGGTCAGTGCGAAGCCGCCTGAGGGATTCCTCGGCAACTTGACGGATGCGCTCCGGACGGCTGTCGGTAGGTTTGCGGGATTGTCCATCCTGAAAACCAAACTTCGTGGCAACAATAACCTCATCCCGGATAGGGGCGAGCGCTTCGCCAACCAGTTCTTCATTGACGAACGGCCCATAGCATTCGGCTGTATCGAAAAAGGTCACACCTTTATCGAACGCAGCTCGAATCAAGTTAATACCATGCTGCCGCTCGACAGCTGGCCCATAACCGAAACTCAACCCCATACACCCGAGTCCAATGGCAGAGACTTCTAACCCCTGCGTTCCGAGTTTACGTGTCTTCATTTTATCTATCCTCCATCGCAATTATTCTCGATTCGGGGCCAATTCCCCGAAAAATATGAAGCCGTCACAACCAGAGCCTTGCAGGAACATTGAACTGGCATGTTTCATTCTACTTGTTTAGTATCGCACAAATCAAAGGCGCAAGATGATCGTTCACAACTCCCCTAATACAACATGACCGAATCGATACACGTTGAGAATCTGACTAAGGTCTATCGCAATTTCGCACGGCGTGAGGGGCTTTTTGGCGCGATTGCCGACCTGTTCAAACGAGAATATATCCTGACGAAAGCCGTCGATTCGGTGTCTTTCTCGATCGCTGAGGGCGAGATCGTCGGGTATATCGGCGCGAATGGGGCGGGCAAATCTACGACCATCAAGATGCTGACTGGGATACTCCGCCCGACATCGGGCGGCGCCGTCATTAACGGGCTCGTGCCTTGGGAGCAGCGCAAGAAGCACGCCCGCAATATCGGCGTGATCTTCGGGCAGCGAACGCAGCTATATTGGGATATCGCGGTCATCGAGACCTTCAACCTTCTCCGACGTGTCTATCGCGTCGAGAAGTCAGTCTATGATCGGCGCCTGGAGGAGCTGACAACGCTTCTGGACCTGAGTTCCCTGCTCACGAAGCCCACGCGGAAGCTCAGCCTAGGCCAGCGGATGCGCTGCGATTTCGCTGCATCGATGATCCACGATCCGCCGGTCCTGTTCTTCGATGAGCCGACGATCGGTCTCGACGTCTCGGCGAAATTCCGGGTGCGGGATGCGATACGTCACCTGGCTTCAGATAGGGGCAAGACTATTCTCTTGACCACGCACGACATCGCGGACGTTGAGGACCTTTGCGAACGGATCATCATCGTCGATGGCGGACGCATCATCTTCGATGGGCTGATCAGGGATATAAAGGACAGGATGGGACGAACGCGTAGGGCGACGATCGATTTCCACGGCGAAGTCTCGACGGACGAAATTTCGAGGCTCCTGGACGGCAGATTGCTCGAATCGGAGCAGATAACGCCGGAGCAGGTCGAGATTCGCTTCGACATCCAGTCGATCAAGCCGAGCGACCTGGTGCGAACGCTCCTCGCCGAACTCCCGGTCAAGGACATAGTGCTGAAAGGGCCGGACCTCTCCGACATCGTGCGCCGCATATACGAGGGCAAGGAGCGGCTCGATGAGTAGCCTTGCCTGGCCGCTGGTTAAGATCGGCGCGCTCGAGAGTATCGCATTTCGGCTTAGGCCGATAATGGCTCTCTCGGCCTATCCAGTGACAATTTTCGCCAATTACTGCCTTTATATGGCCGTATTCAGCCACAGGGAGACGGTCGCAGGATACACCGTGGGCGAGGCGGTTACTTATATCGGCATCGCCTGGCTCATGAGATCGACTTTCAAGACCAATACCGACCGGCACATAGGCTACCGAGTCCGCTCTGGGGACATTGCGCTCGACCTCATGCGTCCGATCTACTACCCGGCTCTCGTCTTCTGGCAGAACCTGGGCAGGACCCTGAGCAGACTGCTCATCATCTCGGTCCCGCTGATTGTGTTCAGCAAGCTCGCCATGAATATCACCACGCCGCGAGATCTGAAGACCTGGGCGTTTTTCGCGGCGAGCGTCGCCATCGCCCACCTGATGGTCTTCTCAATCGACTTCATGGTTGGCGTCTCTGCCTTCTTCGTCGAGTTCAACGTCGAGTTCGCGTGGACCATCGACCTGACGGTGCGGTTGATGGCGGGCCTTGTCATCCCCATCGACTTCTTCCCGAAGGCGTTCGCGTCGGTTCTGTTGCACTCGCCGCTGAAATATATCTACTTCCTGCCTATACAGATATACCTCGGACGCATTCCAGCGGAGGAGATTGCACCTGCCCTATTCTCGGGATTTCTCTGGCTGATGGGGATGCTGCTCGCAGCTCATATTCTGTTCAAGGCCGGGACAAGGCGCCTGACGATACAGGGAGGATGAGGGCTTGAAGAATTCATCTATGAAGGAAGGCAAGAAACGGGAGGCTGACATCGTAGCCTCAATGGGATTGATAGCCGCTTTCGTCGCCCAGCGGATCAAGGTGGCGATGGCATATCGGTTCGACTTCTTCATCAGCTCGGTCGCGACGATCGCGTTCGGGGTGGTGAACATCTCCCTCCTCTGGGCGATCTGCTCCAGGATCCCTAACCTGTTGGGCTGGTCCTTTGACGAGCTGCTTTTGATATATGGGCTGGGCGAGTTGAACGTGGGCATCTTGTTCATGTTCTTCTCCTTCCTTTTCAGCGTGCCGGCTCAACAAATAGTCGAGGGGAGGCTCGATCAGAAGCTGGTCCGACCGCTGCCCGTTTTTTTGCAGCTCGCAGCTGAGGGCTTCAGCTTCAAGGACACGATCATCATCGCGAAGGGCGTCGCAATCGTCGCATACGCCTCTTCACGGCTCTCGCTCGATCTGTCGCTGGGGAAGGTCCTCTTCGTGGTTCTTCTCTGCCTGAGCGCGGGTGCGATCTACGCCTCGGTCTTCACGATCTTCACCTCGCTATCATTCTGGGTGGTAGATAGGACCGGCCTGATAAATCCGCTCTTCCCGATCAGCGATTTCTCGCGCTTTCCGCTCACGATATACCCGCTCGGGATACGCATCTTCCTGACCTACCTGATCCCGTTTGCATTCGTGGCGTTCTACCCGGCGACGGTGATTGTCGGTCGGGCCGAATTTACTGCGATGGCGAGTATCGCTCCCGTGGTTGCTGTGGTCTTCGGATTCATCGCATCTCGAATCTGGAAGGCCGGGCTCTTGAGGTATGAATCAACCGGGACATAGGCGCGATTCGCCTCCAGCCTCGATTGACCCTTCGCTGATATGGGGTCGGGAACTTGCTTGCATCCGCCACTTGATTAAGGCAGAGTCTTCTATCGCTATTGCTTTTTGTGATGGGCAATGCGCCCGGAATGTGGACATTCTCAAGGAGGAAGAAACCATGAGGTTCACACTCGCCCTTTGCGGCTTGCTCGCTATGTTACCGGCATTCTCGCTCGGAGCGCCAATCGTCAACATCCACACCGACAAGGACTTCTATGAAGTCGGCGAAAGGATCGAACTCAGTCTGTCTGGGGCCAACTCCGGGGGGGACGCGATCGTTGACCTCTATGTTGGCCTTCTTTATGAGGACGGAAGGACATACTTCCTATCATCGGAGGGCTGGAGCTGGACTTGGTCCACATTGAGCGAACCGATTTCGCCTACGCCCTTCATTGCCTCGATTTCAATGCCGAATGGTTTTGCGACGGGGCCGACGCCTTTTGAGTGGCTCGATCTTCCGTGCAGAATGCCGACAATCGGACAGGCGGGCAGATACTTCTTCGTGGCGGCGCTCGCGGCCGCAGGGACGAGCGACTGGATTGGCGAGATGAGCATGGCCCCCTTCTATCTCGAGACGCCGCCTCAAAGGCCGATGAGAATGATCTCCGTCCCCGCGGGTTCGTTCGACATGGGTGATGGGTACGAGCCGCCCGAAGGTCCACTCCATCGGGTCAATGTATCCGCCTTTATCATGTCCGAGATGGAGGTTACCCAGGGCCAATGGATGGATGTGATGGGCTTCAATCCCAGCTGGGACAGGTTCCATATTGATTTGCCCGTCGAATACGTTACCTGGTATGACAACGTCAACTTCTGCAATGAGAAGTCCATCTCCGAGGGCCTGACGCCCTGCTACACGATCGAGAACATCGTCCGATACAATTCTCGACATATCAA
>JAFGIT010000149.1 GCA_016929465.1 Candidatus Coatesiibacteriota bacterium
GCTCGCAACTACATCACCGCACTATACCACTGCCTCGGAAACCTACCTGAACCAAAACTCGTGCACAGATTCTTATGAGGAACCAAACAAGGTAATTGGCCTTCTTTAGATTCTCTCTATTGATGTTATCGCCATCTTCTTCAGACATCTTTGATTCACGAAGCACCCCATTGAGGACGCTATCATACTTCCTGAAAGCTCTCTCATAGCACTCGATTGACGCATGATAGTCGAAAAGCTTGTCATAAACACCGGCCCTGAAGATGTCGATCAGCATCGTCATCCACCAAACGCCAAAAGGATACTTGGAGTCGTTATTCTGCGGTTTCGCCAGGAACTCCATAGGACTACAGACCGCCGCTATCTTGCCCGCTTTGAGACCTTCTGCATTGAAATGCTTCAATAGCCTCTCATTTAGATAGAAGGCCTGCGCATAGTCGTTGAGGGCGCCCATCGCGCAATTGATGTCCTTGCCCAATACCGATTCAGACGTCATAAATGAGCAAAACCCACGCATCAGATACAGGGAAGTCGCCGCATAGAGTAGCGGGATTTCATCGTCCTCTATTGGATCCATTATATTTCTGGAGAGATGCCCCGGAATCTCCTTGAATAGATTGAGATCGCTAGCCACAATTACACCTGTCAATGTCTCCCGAAGGCGGTTTAGGATTTCTTTGGGCCCTTCCGTTTCATTGTTTTTTTCAGAACCTCCACTCTCATGGAAGGCCTGAACGCATCTGATGTATTTCCATGCGTCCGTCAGTATGGCTCCCAATTTGGCATTTGTCCCTTTGCCGGCCGGCTTGCATGTGGTGGATTGGGGATTGATCCAATCTTTTCGCCAAAGAATGGCCGTCAGTGCCTTCGCAGAGAATACCTCCAGGGTGATATCACTATCTGTCATGAGTGTTCTCGCCTCACAATGGTCATTACTTCCAGGAATCATTTATAACTATTGCTGGAACATTGTAATACTATTCCCAGTGGAGTCAACGCGATCTCCATTGATCAAACTGTCCTGTAGTTTTCCACCATTGGATGTGCTCTAGCTAAGACAAAAAAGGCTTTTTGCAGGCGCTGCGAATTCCGGGGAGCCGGTTCCGGAATTTTCCTCGCATTATTACTGACCAACATGGGACTCGAATACTCTTCGGAGCTTCTAGTAACCGTGTTCACATGGCCTATATATTGCGGACATTGAGCAGGTGGGCCTCTTTATATGGTATCACAAATATTCTCGGACGAGAATAGAACTGCGCCGCAAGGATTTACTTGACATTATATGATCTATATATAAGGTTAAATAATATCTAATTGGCATGAAACCAGAGGACACAATATATGCCAAACAGGATTGAACCTGCCAGAATCTATACTACCGAGGAGGTAGCGGAGATCTTCTCCACATCAATCCAGGGCGTATATCGGATGCGCGAGGTGGGCCTGCGGTCATTCAAGCTCTCGAGAGGGAAGAACGCACAAACGAGATTCTTAGGAGAACATCTCCTCGATTTTGCCCGCGCCCGCGCGCCTTTCATAGAAATCACACAAGACGATGATTTAGAATAGCATCAACAGCATGGAGTAAATAGCCTTCAACGGAAATCGGCGACTTTTTTCTCTATTGCAGGCCAGAGGGAATTCTCTCGGAAGAGCGAAGGTAGTTGATATGGGAGTTCCATGTCAAATTGTGGCTGTAGGTCACGGCCGCAAATTGGGATGGCTAGCCCCTAAGCGTCTCTGAAATTTTCATCCTCAAGATAACGATCCTTTAGTAGGCGTTTTTTTCATTTTTTTGCCTGGGCGTAAGCTCTGCAATTGGGGCCAGAATGATGGGTGATGCCGGGTCAGGACGAGTGGCCGCCTTGATTGAATTGAGGTGGCATAGGGTGCTCCGATGATCAATCAGTGGATATCTCTGATCGTCGTGTTATTAAGCGTATTTATCATATCTATAGTTATCATTCTATTTCTATCAATCAAGCAGGACATATATTAATTGAGGGCAGGACAACAACAGAATTCAAGAGACATTGAGTCGCTGGAAAACAATATGAAGGAGAACAACCGCGAGCATTCGAATGACATCAATAAGAACGGAAGAGATCTGGCTGAGCTCAAAGGCGCTCATCATTTGATCAAGGAGATTTTCATCGCGCTGCTGGCTGCTGGAATGGGTTGTCTATTGACGAAGTCTCTCTTGCATCGCAGGAAAGATTAACCTCCCCTTCTCCCGAAGGACATCGCCTTGGCTGCCTCGAGCCCTGGGCGCTTCACCCAAGTTGGATTGCTGATGTCTCGAAGGCGACCTTCCATTGCTCGGTTTCTGCCAACGAATAATTGAGCTTCTCAAAGCCAATTACGTGGCCCAATTTATCCTTCATTAAGATCACCTCGTCGCCGGTCTCCTCACAAATATGCTCCTGCCTGGGATCACCGAACCAAACGGTGACTGCATTCGCCTCTCTGTCATAGAACACCCTTATCTCGGCCATATCCGGACGCCCTCCTTTATAGCCTCCGTCACATATGCGGTTATCAGAAAACCCTCTCCATTTAGTCGCTTGGCAACGGCACATGTCAATCGGCCAGGCCGCCGAGCGCGGTAGAACAAATAAACTCGAGTATCTTTGCGGCTCTGGCGGACCTCATCCGGCCGAGCCAATGCGTCTCTCACCTCGGTCTCGCGCCCTGCCATTGACGGATGCTTGATTGTGACAATTAGCTCCCAATATTCGGGACTCACTCGCACGCTGAAACCAAGCGGAGTTATAACCTCGAATAGTACCTTTAATTCCATCTTACGCAATCCCAACAAGATCATAGGCTCTTAATGAAGCAAATAGGTTACATTACCTGCGGCCTTTAGGAAAGAAGGTCTATACGCTGCTGCTATTCAGGCCCCATCTACTCGGAGCGTGGCCATCATCAGGCATGCGTCTTTGATATTTTCCTCCAGCTCTTCCAGGGACTCCCCCTGAGTCATGATCTCCGGATGTTCGAGGAGCTTACCCAACCAGAATTTCCCCTCTTTCCAATAGACCATTGTCATCTTCATTTCAGCCACCTTTCCAGGCGGATTTTCATCTCGTCATGGCTGATCGTATCGCCGGCATTTGCCTGCTCAAGCCCCAGTATGATCTTTGCCAAGAAGATGAGGCGTTCTTCGGCATTTTTACAGGTCTGCTCCTCCGGGTGCTCTTCCATACCTTAAATTCTCTCAAGCCTCTCCCGCCAATCGCGGCGCGATTGGCGAGAGGAGGAGGTTTTGGTTTTCTCGAATCCGTAGGTTTGGCCTCTGGCCTGCACGCTACGGCTACTCACATGATGCCCCGCTGGGGCATTGAATGAGCAAAACAGATCAATCAGAAGGTCGTTTACCGAAGTCACAATTACTCCTCGCGGTTCAGTGCATTCAGCGAAATCCGCCAGGGATGGAACACCACCTCGTAGAAGCCGGCCTTGACGGCCGGATCATTGCCGACGATCCCCTGAGCCTCATCGAGCGATTCCACATCGAGTATGGCGAGGCCGCCGCCTCCACCGTCCGTGAAAGGGCCGCCCATCAGGAGTATGTCCTCATCGAACAGGCGGTGCTGATGGGCTATGTGAGGTGAAATATGTTCCCCTTTCGGTCCTTCCTCTCGCCAATTGGGGCCTTTAGAGTAGATTACTGCGACATACATCTCGTCCTCCCATCTTCCCCTGTGGGGAAATGCAAGGTGTCAGTCTGAAATATGAAGATATGGCCAAACTGGTCCCGCTTCACCAGCCGTGAACGGCACGAGCTCGAGCGTGTATCTGCGGCTCATCAGGATGCTGCGATCGACCGTGAACTCACCGGAGAATATCCCGTCGCCGGCTGCCAAATCGGCTCCGAGGCCGTCGTCGGTCAGTTCGTACCCGAGCGGCGAACCAGCGTAATAGACGCCTATCGTATCGACTGGGCCGTCCCCGACGTATGCGTGGGCCTCAATCGTGCACTCGAACATCGTCGTCGCGGTATTCGACACGCCCGCCGCGAGAATCGTACATCCACCGTTTTCGAATGCGATTGGTGCCAACTGCGGGTCATCAAAGCCCGTCAGATTCGCGGGAATGGTCCCCTGGGCTGCCCGCGTCCCCGGAATTGCGAGCTCATCACAGAACGAGAACAAAAGAGGAGGCCATTGACCCGCGCACCCGCCCAGATAGTCGGTCGCGACGATCGAGACATCATAATCGCCGGCACTCAGAACGCCGACCCCGACATCCATGCTGAACGTCCACATTCCATCCCCCGCCGCGTTATCGCCGTTCATACCATCGTCATTCAAGAACAACCCGGTCGGCGCATCCGCGAGGAATATCTCCATCGACTCGGGGGCTCCTGCCCCGGGATTCTGGAATGCCACCATCTGAAGCTCTCCGCCTGCCGATGAAGAGACATCGCTCCCGAAATACCCTGCGCCCAGGATGCAATTGGTTGGCCTACCTGAGGCGTGCGCGAATACCGACAGCGTGTTAGCGCTGTCGCGGCCGAGCTGCAGCGCCTCGTACGTCGCAGGGTCCGAGGGGACGGAGTCCTGGGCGGGATTGGAGCCAGTTGATGGAAGGGAGAACAAGAGGACATTTATGTCCGAAGCGCCCTCGAACTGAGACCTCGGAATAGCCAGCTCCACCAGGTCTCCGACCGGTGAATAGCTGATGACCGCGCCCGCCGCTAGAAGGTCGAACGAGGACCAACTGCTTTCCTTCGAGAATTTATGTATGTTGCAGTTGCGGAATGCTTCCCAACCTGACCACGGAACCCAGGTGACGTGCTTCAAGTAGATCTCGGCATCGACAGCATAGAGCGAATCGAAGGTGACGTAATTCCCCTCACCATCCCTGCTCTCGCCCTGCGTGCCCGCGTAGCCGCCATCCTTGTAGTCAACCGCAAGCACGTAGGACATGTCGTCCTCCTCGCAAGTTGCGGCGAACGCGAAGTGCCAGTACTCATTGTCAGCATAGGCGTAGAGTGATGATACGTCGTATTCAGGATCATCGAAATCGAGTGAGGGATCGACCGCGATGGGCCTAAGCCCCCCATTGTGCCAATCTGTCAGGTCGGCGTCGATGCAGAGGAGAGAACTCGCAGTATTCACTGCATACCATCCCTCTTTTCCGTCATCAGCCTCGGCGCGGACTATGTAGAATTTGAAGCCCGAAACAGGGTTGAATTCGTAGCTAGCTGACGGGCCAAAGACCGTGCTTCGGGCCACCACCTGAACGTCTGTCGTATTGACAAGTTTGAAATTGAGGGCCATCGAATCCGAGGCTATCGAGGCCTGTACGACCTTCTGTTGGCTGTTCGTGTAACTCGGAATTGACTGGTTGTTCATAAAGTCCGCATTCGTAGGTGAGAAGAGCGGAATCTCGCTCGCCGCTCCCCCCTGGAAGGTCGGTATCTCGAGAGCGGGGTCGCCCAGGAGCACGAATTCGAAGAGCGTCCGCCGCACCAGGAAATCCTCCC
>JAFGIT010000150.1 GCA_016929465.1 Candidatus Coatesiibacteriota bacterium
AAGTTCTCCCAGAATTTTTTTGCGAGCTCTTCGTCGAATATCTCCTCGATCTGATATGCCCGGCTCTTCGCGCAACCCGGGAACTCGAGACAGGAGTAGTTCTTGAGGTGGTCCGATCCACGGGTGGACATCGCGTAGCCCAGGCTGAATCCCGTCGCGATTCGTGGATCGACGCTGATGTGCTCCAGTCCCCTGCAATGAGGGACTATGTCCGCGCCAATACCGAGTCTCTCCGCGACACGGATGTTGCCCTCAGCAAGGATGTCGCCAAAGCCTTCCCTCGCTGCGATCAAGTTCAGAACCTTCATGGAGGTCTCGACGTCGCCCCATTCGAGCCTAATGCCGCCGGTGTCCTTCTCGGTGATGTAGCCCTTCTCGAACGCCTCCATCGTCCAAGATAGCGCTGCTCCGGCCGAGATGCTGTCCATCCCGAGCTCGTTCACCATGCCGCACATGACAGTCACTCCTGGAAGGTCTTCCGAATCGATCCTGGGCCCTAAATTGCATAGGCTCTCCATCTCGGGGCCACCAGCCTGGAAACCGGAGTATTTCCCCTCTTTGATATAAGTGTATCTCCCGCAGCTGACGGGGCAAGACCAGCAGCCCTTTCGCCTGAACAGGAACTGGTTGGCCCACTGAACTCCGCCGTATAGGGTCTCGATATCCTTCATATAGCCCGTAGAGCAGTTCTTGTGTGCATTGATGCCTATCGCATTGCCGACATCGAACAGGTCGAGCGAACCCTCCGCCCGCCTTCTGATAGCCGACGCCGAAGCGTGAATCTTCCCTCTAAGGTCCCAGGCGGCTCTTATGAAGCCATCGGGATCGGCAATCGTTATCGGCTTGCGTCCCCGGACCGCAATCGCCTTCAGGTTCTTCGAGCCCATCACAGCACCCATCCCGGTCCTGCCGCCCGAGGCGCTGAACGAGCTCATGACACATGCGAAGCGGACCAGCTTCTCGCCTGCCGGGCCTATAACAGCGACATTGATATCAGGGTCGCCGAGCTCCTCGAGTATCTTGAGGGTGGTCTTTTTTGTGCCGAGGCCCCAGAAGCGGCTCGCATCACGGAACTGGATTTTGTCACCATCTATGAATACCCAGACCGGCTTGTCAGCCTTGCCCTTGACGATGATCTGGTCGTAGCCGGCGTATTTCATCTTCGGACCGAACGAGCCGCCCATGTTCGTATCGCCGTGGCCGTGGTGGTCTGTGCCGATGTATGAGCAGGTCATCGGAGAACGCGCGCTGATCGTCGTTCTGCCAGCAAGCGGTGCGAACGTCGCCGCCAACGGTCCGGCCCCGAAGCAAAGCGGATTTCCAGGATCGAACGGGTCCATCCCCTGATGAGTTTCGTGATATACGACGTCCGAGTTCATGCCCCGGCCGCCTATCCACTTCTGACAATATTCGGGCGTCAGCTTCTCGACCTTGAACGTCTGGTCGGTCATATTGAGCCGAAGTCTTTGCCCCATGTATCCGTGCATTTTATCTCTCCTTATTCGATTGGGTGGTCATAGTCATCCTGTAGAGGCGGGGCTTGTCTCCGCCCGATATGCAAATGGACGGGCACACCGTTCCCGCACAGGCCATAGCGCAATGATTAGATGGGCAGACACAATGCCTGCCACAACGTCAATTGCCTTACTCGATGTTGAAGCTGAAGCCAAAGCCCTCTTCCTCTGCGGACGGCACTTCGTAGTCCTTCTTCAGGCTCTTGGCCCATTCTCTGCCGCGCGCCTTCGCTGCGTCGTTTGCGTCAACATAGGAAAGCGCTTTCTGCATAGTGCAGGCCTTAACGCACCAGGGACCCATCTCGTCGTCATCGCATAGGTCGCAGCTCATCGTCTTCCCAGTCTGGGGATTCACGACGACCGCACCGAACGGGCAAGCGTGGATACAAGCCTTGCATCCAATGCACTTCTCTTCATCCGTGACAACCGCGCCGCTCTGGAGGCGAATTCTGGCGTTCATCGGGCAGACTTTGACGCAGATTGCCTCCTCACACGCCTGGCACATCACCGGAATGAAGGTGTTGACCTCCCTGAATTCCTGAACTCTGACTCTCGAGTAGTTCGGGCCGCAGACACCGAAATGCTTGACAGAGCAAGCCATCTCGCAGCTGTGGCAGCCCGTACACTTGTCAGGATCGACGACAATGATCTTCGCTCCAACCGCTTGTGGCATCGTCCTAATTCCTCTTATTATGATTATTGTCTATCTGCGATTATTTCCGCAATGTCATGAGCAAAATCATGCGATACACATTTCAACATAGCTGAAGTGTCCCTGCTTCCCCCAAAGACCATTGCACATCTCCCTCGCGCGGCTCTGGAGCAAAGCTGCGTGCTCGTCGGTCGGGATCACTAGATAAGCTCGGGCTGTGCCGCGATGATAGTGCAATGCGAAGCCGCTTTTCGCGCCAGAGGCTTTTTGAATCTGCTCGAGCCGCCATTCGATCTGGAGATGAGCTTTTTCGCTGCGATTTATATGTTGATATAAGATGACGCTCTGACCGCGCTTATAGAAAGGTGTAATCTCGTCATTGAAGGCGAATTTGGGGCCTTTCTTCCGGTATTGTTTAACCGAATCTGGAGATAGCCCATTATCCGGGTCGAAGAACACAACCTGACAGTCTTGCGTTCGGTCAAATCCTTGTTGCCACCATTGACTGCGACATTTTCGGCGCGCCTCTTGCCCCGCGGGAGTATTGGCAGGCATATCTTCTGGCCATTTGAGCTCCTTGCCGAAATAGACCGTCTCCGCCGGCAGGATTCCTGACCTCTGGCTCTCCTGTATGTTGCGTTTACCACTTTCAAGGAGCCCTTTTAGCTCTTCCCAAAGTACGGGATCGCATATGCGAAACTTGCGACGATTCTTAGGTGTGTCATATAGATAGCTGATGTGCTTCCCATCCGAATTCGCTTCGTTGGGAACCAAATACCACATTAAGCCTATTCTTAGTCCCTCGCCGTCTGGGTCGGGAAAGCACAGCCATCGCAGCAGGCCATATTTCCCAAAATCTCCTTGATCGCAACAATACTGATTCTGCATTCTTTGTGTGCCCTACTGGCTAGGAATATGTTGTCAAATCTCTTCGCCGAATTGTGTTCTCTCGATAATCTGCCGCTGCACATCGGGGCCCAAGTCAATGAACCTGGCTGTGAAGCCCGCCACTCTCACCATCAGGTCGGAGTAATTCTCCGGATGCTTCTGGGCATCGACGAGCATCCCGCTGTCAACGACGTTGAACTGCACTTGATATCCGCCCAGGCCGAAGTAGGTGTCAATCAGCTTGATGAACTTCTTCGCTCCGACCTCGCCCTCGATCGCTTCCGGATGGAACTTCATGTTGAAGAGCGTCGCCTGTAGGCTCCTTGCGTTGACCTTCGAAGCAGACTTGATAAGGCTCGTTGGGCCGTTCAGGTCGGTTCCAGGAAAGGCCGAAAGCGCGCCGTCGGCGAGGTAGTCGCCCGCGCGTCGTCCATCGGGGCTCGCGCCACACGCCTTGCCATGGAGCACCTGCGTCGTTACGGAGAGCGTGCTCGGACGCCAAGGTTCACCCACCCAGTTAGTCACCTGCTGCGCCGCGTCGGACCACGCCTCATACAGATCGGAAGCAATCGCATCGACATAGTCATCGTCGTTACCGAACTTGGGCGCTTCTACGAGCAGCTTCAGCAGCCTCTCATGGCCCTCGAAGTTCGCCGCAATCGCCTCTTTGATCTCCTTCATGCTGACGACCTTCTCATCAAAGACTAGCCTCTTGATCGCCGCAAGGCTGTTCGCAACGTTTATCATCCCGCATGAGATGACATACGCTGGATCGCTGTACCTGCACCCGCCCTCGTAGGAGTCGAGCCCCCTGTCGATGCAATCATCAAGGAGTGCCGTCATGAAGGGATGAACTAGCCCCAGGTCGTTATGGACCAGCATGATAGTATTCCAGTATTCCTCTTCCCGGCGGGCAACGACGGCCGTCACGCGCTTGTACTCCTCGATGATCTCGGCGTAGCCGGCATTCTCGGCGTCCAGTTTCACGTCGATGAGCCTCTCGCCGGTCACTGGATTTACTCCGCCATTCAGCACGATCTCCAGTATCTTTAGGCTGTTGGTGTGAGGGACCGCGTACATCGGCATGCGCTTGCCGCAGATCTGCATGTCAACGCACCCGCATGGCGCCCAGTCCCGAGCGTCCTCTATGGTCGCGCCGGTCACGTTTACGAACCGCTCAACCGCAATCCTGTCGCTGAAGAGCGCCGGATATCCCGAGCCCGCCTTGATGCAGTTCACGACGTTCATCTTGAATTCGGGGCTCATGTCCTCGCTCCATCGGACGGAGAGCGTTGGCTGCCAGGTGCGCACATTTATCCCGGCCTGAAGAACCAGGTCGGAGAGCTCGTTATTGCACAGCCTGCCCTCGCCATCGACGCCGCCGAGAGTGAGGTTCTGATACACGCTGCCGCCGAGATACGATTCCGTGAAGGTCGCGTGCGCTCTCGTTATCTCCGCACATTTGATGCGCATCAGTTCCAATAGCTCGAGCGCCTGCCCTTCGTCAATCCTGCCGGCATCCAGGTCGCTCTTGAACGGGCGATACATGTACTGGTCGAACCGGCCCGGCGAGATGCCTCGCCCGTTGAGCTCGATGAATAGGCAAACGTGAGCAAACCAGAAGGACTGCATCGCTTCCGGGAAGGTGTCTGCTCGGAACCTGGGGACCTTTCGACATATCCTGGCGATCTCTTGCAGCTCATCCCTCCGCTTTGCGTTCTTGCATTCATCCGCCAACCTCTCGGCCTCGGCGGCGTGGTTCTCAGCGAACTTGATGACGCCTTCGAGAGCGAGTTTGACGCCCTGGTAGAAATTGTACCGGTCGAATTTGTGCTTCGAATCGGGGCTGCCTATTGCTGCGAGCTTCTCGTCTATATGGGCAATCAGGCCCTCGACACCCAGGTCGATTATCTTCCCGTAATCAACGATGACGCGGCCTTCTGGCACGTCGAACATGAACCGCAGGAATACGAGCTGCTGCATCCACTTCTCGACGGTGTCGAAGTCATCCCTTGTCTCATGAAGAAGCCTCTCGGCGAGCGTTCTCCAGTCCTTGCCCTCCCAGAATCGAGCCACATCGAGGATCTTCTCCTTGTCGTCAGGGCGAATGAGGTAGATGCCTAGCCGGTCGCCCTCGCCCTTTTGGAGAGTGCCATCGATATAGCGTTCTTCCTCCCGCTTGATCCTCTTGAATCCCTCCAGCATCCAGGTCTCGTACTCGGGATAGACATGGGTGCCCTTGAAGAGACGGGAGACGTTGCCGACGACGAGTTCTTCATCCCATATTCTGGGAGACAGGTTGGACAGAACGTGTTTGAGCGCTCCGCCCGCCCTTTGATAGCGGGGTGAGGTCCAGTGCTGCCTGATGTAATCTGTAAACAGGACGGCACGCTCCGAGTCGATGTACGGCTCTCGCCGGAGCAGTTCCTGATACCTCAACGCGACGCGGGGGGTCGATGGTGCGCCTTTAATCTCTCTCGTAGCAGCGGTCGGTCTTGGGGCCATATTCACCTCAGCCATATAATGCTCGGACACCAGATGTGCTGCCGCCGGCCATCAAATCTCTACATTTCGAGGCTATGGACCATGACGGTCAACAATTGTCCATTATACTACACTTGCCCATTGTGTTAAGCGAAAAGTTCGGGATGGGTTGTGGCACCGAAGGTGTGGCGCCTTCAAGGAAATCAGGTCAGATCCGGGTCGAACCGAACGAGTGACCTGGACAAGACATTTATCGGAATCCTGCGCGGGTCGAAGGTCGAACCCTATGCTCGGAGGTTGATGGAAGTCAGCTGTGCCGCGATTGCCGGCTAAGTATCATTTCTTCTTGACGTGCCTCAGGATTAATCGCACTCCGATGACAAGGCGACCGCCAAGAGTGCAAGGGATTAGAACGGAATCAGAAGGTTGAGCGTTCTGATTCTACACCTGAGAGCCACTCTTTGACCTTGCGACGCAGCTCTGAGACGAGCGGTGGCATAAGCTTGTCCATGCTGGTGTCACGCAGCCCTTCATCTGCCGGAAACCAGCGCATCGCTGGATTGAGGATGGCATAGGCGAATCAGGGAAGTCGGGATGCAGCGCCATCGCCTAATCCTCATCCTCTTCTGGATCACAGGCTTTGCCTATTAGCTTTCGCTCCTTCGCCTCGATCTTCTTGATGCTCTCAGCGACCGGCAGCTCTTCAGGCATGGTACCACCCAGTTCCTTAATCGTCTGGCGGACCTTTCTGCCCACCTCGCGATGTGTTCGGTTGGCGTCCTCCTTCCGCTGCACTCGCTCCCGGCGGAGTTTCTCCTCTGTCTGTGTTGCTCTAAACAGATTGGCAGCAAGTTCCGTGCTTCCCATGTGATCGAGGATCTTCTGACTTTTCTTCAGGCCCTTGCGCCGATGGATATCCTCTTGCTTCAATCCGCCGTAAAGCCCCATGTATCCGTGGTTTTGAAAGATGGCATAGTCTATGGGCTCGATGACGCCCGAATTTTTAGCTGCGTCCGCCAGCTGGATATTGTGCTGGCGCATCTCTCCGCGCAGGAAGAGGCGGCGCTCCTCTTCGACTTGCTCATCTTCTAGCTCTTGCCGTCGCGTCTGAACGGCGAAATACGTCTGGCCATGCGCCACGATTTCCTTCTTCGGGTCAGCATTCTGTATAATCAGGTAGCAGGCGTAACGTGAAAGCAGTGTAGCATTGACCTTGCGCTGGCCACCCTTGCCGATTTCGATCATTTTGCTGACGTCAGCGAAATGATCCTCAATACGATATCCACTGTTGAGGCAGGCGGCCTTGGCCTTCTCAATAACCGCCTCGAAATTGCGGTATTGCGTGTAGTCCAATACGCGCGCAAGTTCGCGGCTTTCCCAATAATCCATGCCATTGTCATTGGTGCGCTTGATTCGCTCAAATGGCGAAATATGTCCCGCTACGGCTGGCATGATTTCTTTGCTCATAGCCTAAAACTCCTTTGGGCATCCAGGCCATTTCTAAACTGGTCGAATTCGACGGGTTTAACATCGGAGATCATTATGGCGGTTTTTTCATCTGCGCTCATCTGTGTCATCTGCGGATTCAAACAGTGACCTCGAGGATCGTCATCGTATCGGTGCCGAAAATATCGACCACCTTGACGGCGAGCTTGCGACGCCCGGGTCGGCAGTCGTGAAAGACGCTCGTGAGCTCGTTAGTCTTCCCGTTCCAGACCAGTTCCACCTCCCGCTTGTCGCCAAAAAGCAAAAAGCGATATTTGTCTGGAAGAGGCTTGTCCGCCTCAAGATAGCGGAGGATTTCTTGTCTCTCTTGGTCAGTCAGTCGTGGCATTGTGATTATTCCGCTCAAAGGGCCGTGTCACCGCAAAACGACCGGGCGGCGACAATGCCAGTTGGTAATACGCTTATAGAGTGAGAATTGGAGCGTACATCCGCTGTCGAATCAAGGCTTTTCGCGGTATTCGAGTGGAACGGGGTTGGCAGGATATCTAAACTATCGCTGCACTTAGGTCCCTCGGGACCCCTCAATATTTCGGTTCTGGCTTCAAGGAATTGCACGGGCTATGGTGGGGAGATCCCGGCGCTGTTTTTGAATTGCTGCGAGCAATCCATTAGGGCGTGAATGTAAGGTTGTGCGAAAACGTTACATTTTGTGGCGGGGCGCCCCTGGACTCGATCTTGCAGAGGCTAATCACCTCAACTTAGGAGATTGCCAAAAGCTCTCTTAATGTTCTCAAGTTTAGCAATGCAAGTAGCAACATCATTGAAGTTAAAGCGGCGTCCTTTGTATCGTGCGCTAATCGAGGCATCAAATAGGAAGCGATAGTCCAAGTAGATAGCGTAGTCCAGATGGTCCTTCAAATATACCTCGCGCTCATCGTGAGATCTGAAATCCGTTGCAGACGGATCGAGTTTGAAATGAAGGTGATTCACACGGTGGAGCGCCGAGTAGAAGACAGCCACGATTCCCCATTCCTGTCGATTCTTGAAATCGGATGAGTTTCTCAACTCAACAGAGAAATTCTCCGCTCTCTCGGCGATCGTTAGGAAAGCAGAAGGATTATTGTAGGTCAGGTTTGCCATGCTGCGGATGATACCGAATCGTCTCTACGGGTGTATATCTTGCACCTCAAATCCCTGAGAGCGATAGTAGGCCTCGGGTAGTTCGGTAAGACAGCTCGTGATTCGCGAAATCTGTGCATATTTACCCTCTAGGGCCAAGATGTCTTTATAGAGAGGGTAGAATTCATCGAGACTGATATCCGGGGCGACAAATTCTACATCAGCAACTCGGCTTGTCGTATTGAACCTCCAAAACATCGTCTTGATAGACTGGGATCGCTCCGCAATCTCCTGAATCTCCTGACGTAAACTGGCCGCAGCGTTTATTGCCATTGTGAGTTCATAGGCCTCCCTGCGATCGTTGTCACCTACCTTGATTTTGATCCCCGCTGCAGGATAGGCCACCTTCCTGCGCTTTGGAGCTATAGAGGGCTTGTGCTCCCATCGAAAATTGGATTTCCCGCCAGAAGGAGCCCATGGATGGTCTGGAGTCAATTCTACTTGGCCTCCTTGGGCTGATTCGCTGTGAGGTCCACAGCGCCGATCCATTTACCGAGATGGTTGACCGCGAGCACAAATCCGACCTTGGGCTTCTCTTTCCACTCTATCGGCGCCAGCTCCATACACTGTAAGAATCCGTCAGGTTTGATCCGTAGTCGGATCTCGTATTGCTCTAAATACTCCTTGCACTTCTCATTCAGTAGGAGCCGATTCACCAATTCGCCTGTGTCCGGATCGTTGCCGGTTAACCAAAGAGCCACCCTGGTGTCATTTAGGAAGGAGTAATCTGGATGAAGCTTCCCTTCAGTCTTAAGCTTCTGTATCAGCGGCTTCCAGATGTTCGGGTAGTTCTGCAGAATCATCGCATCGCTCATCTCGGATGGGCGAAGCTCGTTCGGATTATACTCTGACTTAGGCTTGTTTGGCATGTCTCCCTTCCCTCAAATGGCGTTCCGTCAATGAACTTATCGGTTACCATTTGCGCCGACTTTACGCCACCTGTTCACCAACAGTCAACTAGTTTCTGTCCATACTCCCTACCTCTATAACCCTTCAGAAGGCGATCTCGCCTCAGAACCACATCCAGTTGTATGGCAGCATCAGCGCTCCCCGGCCCATAGCGTCAATGCCCCGCCCCTGACTTGGGCGCAATCGCTGAGAGCCTTCGGGCGAAATCGTCGTGGCGGCGTCAGGGTCCTTCATAAGAGGCGCAAAATCGATCTCGATGTCCACGGGCCGCCTTCGTTTTGCTGGCGCGCGACACATCAGAGAAGGGGCCTCGCTGGCGATTTTGTCGGCCTCGAGCTCTCAATGTGACGAGTCGATTGCATATCGTATGGACAAGTCTCTTGCTGTTTTGGATAATATGGATGCGAGATAATGCGGCGGCGCAGCACGCCATCAGAACATAACAGGGCGAGAAGAAGCGCCGCGAGAATTTGGAGCTAACCACCAACAGGTCGAACGCGCGATGAAGGTACTTATCGTCGGCAACGGTATAGCGGGCAACGCAGTGGCGTTCGGCCTTAGAGAGCTTGGTGCGAATTGCGAGATAGCGATCATCTCCGCCGAGGAATGGCCCGAATATGACCCCTGCTCGCTGCCCTACTTCGTGGGCGGCGATGTGCCGAGGGAAGCTGTCTTCAGGCGTACGCAGAACCACTATGATCAAAATCGCATCGACCTGATTCTCGGCGACGAGGCCGTCGCGATCGACCCTTCGGCCAAGTGCGTCACAACCGGAAGCGGGGCAGTGAACCGCTATGACAAGCTGGTACTCGCCCACGGGGGCCGCCTTGTCAGGCCGCGCATCCCCAACTTGGACATGAAAGGCGTATTCAGCTGCAAGGAACTCTCGGAAGCTGACAGGTTATTCGAGCACGAGGGCAGCACAGCGGTCGTCATAGGCTCGGGTGCTATTGGTGTGGAGGTTGCCGAGGCTTTGAAAAAACGCGGCCTCGAGGTAACCATCATCGAGCTGCTCGGTTGGATACTGCCCGCGATGTTCGACGAGCCCATCTCGCGTCGTCTGGAAGATTCTCTGAAGGGAAATGGCATCAGCGTCTTAACGGGCGAGAAGGTGCTCCGGATAGAGGGTGATGGCTCGGTCGCTCAGGTTGTAACCGATAAGCGGACGATCGACTGCGACACTGTTGTGGTCGCAACCGGCGTCGTTCCTCGGAAGGAGCTGGCAGAATCGGCGGATATAAGGGTCAACCGGGGAATCGTGGTTGATGAGAGTATGGCGACGAGCGTCGAGGGCATCTACGCTTGTGGTGACTGCGCCGAAGTTGTCGATGCACTCACCGGCGTTCATTGCGTATCCCAGTTGAAGCACAACGCACTGGAACAGGCGAAGACGGTCGTGAAGGGGATCCTGGGCAAAAGGGAGCGCTATCCGGGGGCATACGCTTTCGCGAGAGCACATTTCTTCGACACACACGCGGCCATGTTTGGCAGGACCACTCAATCGCTTTGTGACAGTGACGATGTCGAGGTCATCGACAGATCGAGCGGCGACGATTGCCTCAGGATTATCCTCAAAGGAGGAAAGGTTGTCGGTGGACAGGCGATTGGTGAGTATGCGGACAGCATCGGCCTCTTCATGGGCGCGATGTGGCGCGGAGATGATCTGGGCCAAATCAGAGGGAATTGGCAGCATATCTCCAAGCTCGACTCCCCCGCACCTTGGATATATCGGAAGCTGGGCCGTCTAATTGGACTCGCCGCCGAGGGGAGTTGATTTGAGGCGTGACTCGAAATTGAGGGTAAGCTCGTTTCAGAAATGATTAGACCAGCAGATTCACCATTATTGATCCGTCTTTTATCAGCTAATGCCCCGACGGGGCATCATGTGAATAGCCGTAGCGCGCCGGCCGAAGGCCAAGCCTACGGACCAGATGGCGCCCTCACCGATTTCTTCCCCTCCCACCAATCGCGATGCGATTGGTGGGAGGGGAAGAAGCCAGGGGGAAATGGCATCATGAACACACAAATAAATGCAATCTGAAAGGAGCACGGCATGAGTAAGGCTAGCGAGGAATGGGCAAAGAGGCCTTATGGCAGGGTCATATCAGAGGAGGAGCTCAAGAAGAGGACACATCCTGCGTGGCCTTACATCTACTTCAATCCGGGAAAGCCGGTTGCCCCGGAGAAGGTCGAGGAGCTTCTCAGCGGAGTGATAGACGTTCACGTTCACGGCGCTCCGCTTGGCGGCTGGCTACCGGGAAGGCCGACGATGGTCGAGACCTGTCTCGAGGCGACCGAGGCCGGCATGAGGGCTCTCGTCTTCAAGGACCACAACACGATGACGTGCAACTGTGCGGATATCCTCCAGGATTTCCTGAACCGATTAGCATCGGACTATGCCGAGCAAGGAGTGGAGTGCACGCCGGTCGAGGTCTATGGCGGCATCGTCCTCAATGAAACCATCGGAGGGGTGAACGCTAAGGCCGTCAAAACCGCCCTCGGCTATGGCCGGTGCAAGGAAGTCTGGTTGCCATCTCTCGATGCTCAGCATCAGCGGAACGCGATGGGGCTCGAGGGTGGCATTTCTGTCACGGAGGGTAAAGACAAGCTGACCTCCGAGATGAAGGAGATAATCGACCTACTCGCCGAATACAACGGCAATGCAAAGGGCGATAGGGTCGCGCTCTCGACGTGTCACGTCTCGAACGAAGAGAAGGCCGCTGTCCTGAAGTACATCAAGAAGAAAGGCGCGGATGTTGATGTTCTGCTCGATCATGTGACGCAGGAGATGACCATCTTAAATCCCGCCGAGGCAAAAGAGATGATAGACCTGGGTGGGTATCTGGAGTTCGCCGAATGCTCATGTATCCCCTGGCCTGGCATGCAGGACTGGATAATAGCATTCGATTACTCATTCGCCTTGATCAAGGAACTCATCGAAGAGAAGGGCCCAGACCACCTGGTCCTGATCACAGATGCGGGTCAGCCGGGAAACAAGCCCGTGCCGGGGTGGCGCATGTTCATCAAGACGCTTCTCGCGCAGGGAGTGAGTGAGGCCGACATCAGCGTCATGGCGAAAGAGGTGCCCGCGAAGCTCATCTACGGCGCGTAGGGGTGAGGCCTTGTCTTCGTTCTGTAGGGGCGGTTCACGAACCGCCCGAATCTCTGAGGATGGGCTATGAGAACGGCGATGGCGAACGGCATCATCACCGAGCTGAAGAGGTTCGCCACACACGATGGTCCGGGGATACGTACTTCGGTCTTTTTGAAGGGCTGTCCGCTACGGTGTGGCTGGTGCTCGAATCCGGAGACTCTCGATTCCGGGCCCCAGCTCTATTTCATCGCAAGTCGATGCAGGGAATGCGGAGCATGCGTCGAGGCCTGCCCCGAGGGGGCGGTCAGCATGGACTCGGAGGGGAGAATCGATCGCGAGAAGTGCAGCCTCTGCCTGAGCTGCGTGGATAGCTGTGTGTACGGTGCCCTGCGTACCATAGGCGAGCAAATGACCTCGGAACAGCTGATGATGGAGGTTGAGAAAGACCGCCCATTTTACGGGGAAGACGGCGGCCTTACGCTGACCGGGGGCGAGCCGCTCTTTCAGCCGGAGTTCTGCAATGCAATGCTGAAAGCATGCCGAGATAGAGGTATCTCGACCGTGCTCGATACATCCGGCTACGCCCCGCCCGAAGTCGTCGAGGAGATGATGAGATATACGGACCTCGTCTTACTCGATATCAAACACCTCGATCCGAAGAAGCACCGAGAAGGAACTGGCGTCGATAACCGGCTTGTTCTCGAGAACGCGGCGCTCATGGCCAGCATGACGACGGTTCGCATCTCCTTGCCGCTTGTCGGTGGCTTTAATAGCACGGAGGAGGAAGTCCGTGCGATTGCAGAGATGGCTGCATCTCTCGGGATCGAGCACATCGACGTAAATCCGATGCATTGTCTTGGCAGAGATAAGTACCGCTACCTGGGATTGACACCTCCACCCGAAAAATACAACACACCCACGAAGGTAGAGTTGAAACGGGCGGTTGCTGTAATCGAGAAACTCGGACTGAAGACGACAATCGGGAGAATGATGTGAGGCCTTCCAGGTCGGAGTTTGGATAGGCCGATTCCTGTGATCTCAACATGGACACGAGACACCCATATCGAGTAATCTGAGGTATCTTGAGCCGTAATAAAAGAATCGAATATCCATCGAAGGAGACTTAAATGGCGAATTTGCATACTGAGTTCTGTGGAATTCCGATCAAGAACCCAATAGGTGTAACCTCGTGCGATTTTGGCGGGCATGAACGGCTTTTGAGGCGGTGCGTCGAGCAGGGCATCGGCTGGATTATCGGCAAGACGGTCCACGAGATCGACGGGCCGCATCGCTGGCCCAGGCCATACTTCTACTCGCTGAGGCGCTTCGGGAAGGACCTCAAGGATGCCTGGGTATGCAGTCAGATGTTCCACAACATGCCGTATCGGAAGTGGCTCAATGAGGAGCTCCCGAAATGTCTCGAGACATGCCAGGAATTCGATGTGCTCTTCATCGGCTCCTGCTCCGGCATTGGTGCCGACGCTGACACCTGGATCCCGTTCTTGAAGGACATGGCTGCGGCCGGGGTCAAGATGGTCGAGCTGGACACGGGCGGACCGCACGCGACGTTCGGCGCCGTGGCTGCCCACAAAGCCGTCGGCGCGCCCCTGGCAATGGATCCCGATACTGCGTATAAGGTGACGAAGGCCTGTGTCGAGGCAGTCGATATCCCCATCATGTTCAAGATGACGCCTCAGTGTGTGAACATGGCGGGAGTGGCGCTTGCGGTCGAGAAGGCGGGGGCCGCTGCAATTTCCGCCAACAACGCATTCTACGGCTGCTGGATCGATCACGAGACGGGGACATTCTTCGGGGTGCCCTCCTCGATGGGGGGACTCATCGGAAGACCCTGGCAGCTATTCTCGCTGGCGAAGGTCATGGAGATCACTGCAACGGTCAAGATACCCGTTCTCGGCGGCGGCGGTTCCTTCACTTACGATGATTGCGTCCGCTATCTCATGGCAGGCTGTGGCGTGGCTGGGCTTTGCTCGTCTGTCTATTCAAGGGGCGTCGGCGTTCTCGAGGAGTGCGTCAACGGATTGGCGCAGTTCATGGATAGGAAGGGCTACTCTTCGGTAGATGACTTTCGCGGATGCGTGGTGAAGCAATTCCAGTATCTAAGGGAGTGGAACAGAGAGGCGCAGATGGCAGGGCTGACGCCGATAATCCCCGAGTTCAACAAGGACAAGTGCACCATGTGCGGCATCTGCCAGAAGCTCTGCCCCTACGGCGCAATTTCGCTAAAGAGCGGGTCGAGCATTCCCGAGGTCAACAGGGAGCACTGCTTCGGCTGCGGCTGGTGCGTGGGCCATTGCCCCCAAGAGGCTATCCGGTGTGTTCATATTAATACGGGAGAATTGATCTGGAACGGCTACGGCACCATCAAGGACTGGGTGAAGTAAGGACTATACGGCAGTAACTGAACCGAGTCTCATCGGGCGCGCAAGGTCATATTGGCCGGGCTCGTTGATTCCCCGTGAATTGCTCGATCTCTGATTTTACCCCCACCAGCGGCATTTGGGGGCGGAGCTGCGGCCACCTTGCGCGGAACTGACGCTTGACACAGGAATAGCGGGCTCCTGCGTTTCTTTTGCCCTGAATTGCAGAACCCGAAGGCATCTCGAGGAACAAATGGGCCGGGGCGACTCTGCGCACCCGACCCCATGATTAAATTCGAGTTTGCTATCACTCGTCGTGACGCGTGACCTTAAATGGTCGCTTATCCCGCCAAAGCAGCGGCCTTTTCCTCGAGAAGCTTGGTATAGGTCTCCGCCTTCTTCTTGTCGATACGGTCCTTCGGAATAAGCAGCGCGAGGACGCCCTTGATGTTGCCCTCCTTGTCCCTCACTGCGGCGCTCAAGATATCAATGCTCTTATCCCCTAGTGAAGTAGTGTAAGCTTCCGGGGGCATCGCCTTCCTGACCTTTTCGTCCGTGTTCGCAAGTGTGATACCGAATAGGCTCTCTGGAATGCACTTGCCGATGTGCGATTGCAGCCTGATCGGGTGCGAGGTCTCCCTCTCAGAGATAACAAGTAGGCCCGGCCAATCGGGACAAGCGAGGGCGTACAAGGCGGTCTCGGACGTCGCCTTGGCGATCTCATCAATTACAGCCTCCGCCTTATCGGAGGCTATTTCATCCCGGTAGATGACTGCGCCTATCGCATGCGCTTTTGGGCCCGGGCGATATGGGCCCTTCGGTTTCTGAACGACGAGCCCGTGTTCCTTCATCACCTGGAGCACCTGGTGCGCCGTTGACTTGGTCAGGTCAAGCCTATCGCCGATCTCGCTGACCGTCAATGGTCTCTCGCTCCAGCAGACTATTTCGAGGACTCTTAGACAATGGGACACCATCGGGTGTTCCCCGTATGCACGTGTTCGTGGCATTATCGATTCTCCTATCAAAGTTGAGAGTTATAGCCGCCCATGGATTATTCTAATCGAGATGAACTGAGATGTGCAACTGCTGTCGCACGATCCTGGCAGTACTGCGAAGATTATGGCTCCTTTTTTCGGATAATCTACGATACATGACAATCTGACCTCGGAAGCGTCCCACCTGCTCATCGCGGTTTTGGGCCCCAGCCCTCCATGAACATGCGCTCAAATTGCACCAAAAGGTATCCCGAGGGCTATCAGCACAATGTCCATCTCGTCCTTCTAACCAAATTTAGCCTTCACTGGCCATCAAAGCCGCCTCGAACGTGTTCTCGAGAAGCATACATACAGTCATAGGGCCTACACCGCCTGGGACCGGAGTGATATAGGACGCGAGCTTCGAGACCGATTCGTAATCGACATCGCCAACGAGCTTCTGGCCGTTCTTGGCCTCGGGGCACGGGATAGTGTTCGTCCCAGCGTCGATGACGACCACGCCCTCTGAGAAGTGGCTAGCGTTTAGCATGTGCGCTTTGCCGGCGGCGATGGCGACAATGTCAGCCTTCTTTGTGATTTCTCCCAGGTTTCGGGTTCGGGTGTGGGCTACCGTGACGGTCGCATTCCGCTTCCTACTGGAGAGCATGACCGCTAGCGGCCTGCCGACTAGCTCGCTGCGTCCGACAACCACGACATTCTTCCCCTCGGTAGTAATTCCATAGACATCGAGCAGCCGCAGCATCCCCTTCGGGGTGCAGGGGGCGAGACAGGGCTGGCCGCGATATAGGAGCCCTTGGCTTATTGCAGTAAGCCCATCAACGTCCTTCGCGGGCATGATCCAGTCGATGGTCTCGTGTGGGTCGAGATGGTCGGGAAGCGGTAATTGAACGAGTATGCCATGAATGTCCGAATTGAGATTCAGACCATCAATCGCCTTGTGCAATTCATCCTTTGTGGTGGTCGCGGGGAATTTGAGGACCTCGGAGTGCATGCCGAGCTTTGCCGCGCGCTTGCTCTTCATCCTTACATAGATTGCTGAGGCGGGATCCTCACCGACCAGAACGACCGCAAGCCCGGGACGAATGCCCTTCTCCGTCTGGAGCCGCTCGATGCGCTCGGCTAGCCCCTCCTGGATCTCCTCGGCCGTCTTCTTCCCATCCAGAATCTCTGTCATCTCCATCCTTCCTGCAAATGTCTGAATTCATTCAGTAATCACACGAAAGCGCAAAAATGCACCTCGACAGTCAATATTGAAACAAACGGGATACTGTGTGGGCTGAAAGAAGAAGCGAAGTAGGTTTCTCCTCCTCATCTGCCAGAGAAATTCATAGGCCTTGACGCCCCAGTGCGGGGCCGATCACGCGGTCAGAGCGGGATCACATCAGATCATGGTCCGACGGCCTGCGGTGCGGACGTAGCCCTGAGAAGCTCTTCGAGACCAGCGCCCGAATCCATGCCTTCCGGGAGGATCACGATCGGCTTGCCCTCGAGCGCCTTTGCGAGCTCCATCTGAAGAGACGCCTCTCCACCGGGGCCCGAAATCGCCAGGGCCTTTTCCCGAACGAGATCGGCTTCCCGCCTCAACCTGAGCCTGAGCATCTCAGCACGCTGCTTCATTCTCTCGAGAGATAATTCTGCGTCGGCCTTAGCGGCATATATCTTGCGCTCTGCTGCTGCTGAGGAAAGCCTGGCATTGGCCTTTGCCTGTTCGAGCTCCTGCTTCCGCTCCTCGAGAGTTGCCTCTCGCTGATCATCGACCGAGGCCAGGCGCTGGTTCAGTATCTTCACATCCTGTAGGTAGTTATGAAATTCACGGTCGAAAGTGAATTGGTCCAGCGAAAAGCTCTCGACGGTGACACCCGCCGCGCCAAACAGCTCATTCAGGGCGATGCGGCACTGGTCTGATTTCGCAACTCTCTCGGTCGAGTTGAAGAAGGCGACGCTGTCGAGCTCGCCGAAAACAGACCTTATAGCGCTTCTTGCTGCGGGGATCAGGTACAGCTCGAGAAGCTTCTGGGCGTCTTCCATGCCAATGAACCTGATTAGCTGGGGAGCGTTTTCTTCAGCCACGTGGAAGACGAGGGTCGCCTCCAGCTCCACATCTTCGCCATCACTCGTCTTGGTTCGAATCGGAAGCGTGGGTTGACGCATCTCCGCATTTCTCTCGCGGATTTCTGCCTCGCTCAAATCCCGACCTCTATCTAGGCGCCAGTAGTCGGTTGCCCCGGCCTGGACCTGCGCTGACTTCCTGCTCGAGTAGGCCCACTCATCCGATTGGCTCCTCAATGGCTCGAAGGTAAGGGTCTGCTCTGTCGTGTTTACCGCGAAATAGTCCGTCGTGAGTGGATTGTAGAAGTGCAGCCCCTCGCGGAGCACTTCGCTCCTGAGTCCATCCCCTGAGCCGCCTACCTCGTCCATCAGGACGGCCACATGGCCGGGTGGGACGTCGAATGAACAACGCCAGGCGATTAGAATGGCTGCGACTATAATAATTATTGTGAATATGATGGAGCTGCAGCCCCAGTTCGTTGATTTACTACTCTTTTTGTCGCTCATCTTCGCTCCTTATGTCGATAGAGTGCTCTCGCCACTGCACTAACGAGTTCGCTTCTCTTTGCCGCTAAGTGCATCGAGCAGACCTATATCGGACGGCCTGAGAATGATGAATCTGAGCCCGGTCCTGAGAGCGTCGATCATCTCCATCCTCATCATCGCATTCGCGTCCGCCGACTTGAGGACCTCGGTCATCATCCCCTGGCCCTCTACTTCCGCCTGATGGATCAGGAAGTCGCCCTGTTGACGAGCGTTCTCCGCGATCATTTGTGCCTCCTGATCGGCCGCGTCCGCTGTGCGTTGCGCGTTCCTTCTGACTTCCTCGATCTCTGCTTCGAGTGCCTGTGTATCGACGTTGCCCTGGGACTCGAGCGAGGCGAGTTTCATCTCGAGGGACCTCCTGTATTTCTGCTGCCTCGTCTGGCGCTGATACTTCAGCTCCTGCTCATAGGGCGCTGCAAACGCGAAGTCCCGCAGAAAGAATTGCCCCAGCTTCAGGCCGCGTTTGGCGAGGAGCTCCGATAGTTTCGCCTCAATTGCAGCCTTTTGACGGCCTCGCCATGCCGCGTCGAGAAATCCATCCGCATCGGTCTTCTGCAGAACCTCCCGGACCACGCCTTTGAGGTCGTTTGGCATTACGCTGCGGATATATCGATCGCCATCGTTCAGAGCAAATTGGAGGGCGAGATCGGAGGGCTCGACGTTGAAGGTCGTGGTCGCGTCAACGAAAACCCTCAGGTTGTCTTCGAGAGTAATCTCAACGTGCTCGATATCCAGCTTTCGCACGATCGTGCTGACTAGCTCGACCTCGTGCAGTATTGGCAGGACGACTCGAAGCCCGGGCAACAGGACCTTCACTCTCTCCGCTTCGCCTCCAGAGGAGCCGAACTGCGACCTGCGAACGGCCACCGCTCCACATGGGATTTTGTCTAAAATGACTAGCCTGACTATGCCGAGAGCAACAGCCAGGAGGACCAGGACAAGAACCATCTTCTTCATTACGCGCACCTCCCGTTTTATTGGACCAAACCGGAGATACTTTACGACGGTTCAAGTCCACAGGCAAGGCGGTTGGCTGGGATGGCTTCCTCCTGAATTGCAGTAATCCGGGCTCGATGGCGAATCCAGCGAGTTAATTCCTCAATTGATCTGTTTTGCTCATTTGATGCCCCAGCGGGGCATAAGATGGGTAGCCGTAGGTGTAGGCCGCAGGCCAAACCTACGGATTTGTGGGCGCCAAAGCCAGACCTGCCCGCCCACCAATCGCCGCGTGATTGGCGGGCGGGCAATCAATCGCCTACATAGTCACGCCCCCGGAAGGCCATGATCCCGAGTGCACCAATGCAGATGAGCTGTGCTATGAACAAAAGGAAATAGCTATCGCTGGATACGGGTGGCTCATCGCTTATCAAATGACGAATTGTCAGATAGCTGAAGTATGAGGACAGGCCGCCCGGAACGAGAGCCCACCACCGCCAGCCCCTCTTCCAGGCAAGGACAGTGAGGCCGATGGCGAGTACGACTATGTAAATACCTCTACCAGAGACATAAGTCACCAGCAAAGAGAGTTTCGCCTATCTCTTTCAGTTTCGTGCATCAAAGGCGTCGTCAAGATCGGATCACTCCCTCGCACAATATGCCATGAGTCCCAATATACAGACACAGAGACCACTTCCCAGTAGAAGCAGATACGCGGAGTCGCTGAAGAGATAGCCCTCATGGGTGAATTGCGTATATAAGAATACGCCGCCCATCAATGTCCCTGGTATGCCCGGGATGAGGGCTTTCGGGCCCCAGCCCCTTCTCCAGGCGAAGATGGTCATTGCGATCGCAAAGATCACGACCGGACACCCCCTACCAGCTGCACCTCTCAGCATCGCGACTCCTCTCAGAACCGGCTATTGCCGGTCAATACCGTGCGATCAGGCCTCTATGCCGTCTGCGCCGACGGCGTCACCCTGCAGCGTTTTTCATTGGGTTCACAGCAAGCGCCCAGACAGCTTCGGACAATCTTGTATCCCAATCTAGCGATTTCATTCTCTCTCGTCCTTGGTGTCTTTATTCTTTGAGCGCACTGACGTTTCTTCCAACATGAATTTCTTGATTGCTGCGTCTTGCCAGGCCATTGAGAGCTTCCTTGCACTCTCGCCCCGACAGGCCACATAGTATTCCAAAGCGGACGCATATATGGAACTGCTATCTTTGCATCCAGCTCGCACACTCTGGAAGCTCGGGAATCGGGTACTGCTTCTCGATGTCTTGGAAAACACCGGAGAGCCATTTTTCCAGTTCTAAGATTCTTGTGAGGCTCTTTCTCTTAAGGTAAATCTCTTTTAGTTGCAGTTACTTGAGACAGAAGAGTTCATTGTCCTTTGTCTCCTTTACTTCCTCAAGGGCATTGATACTATGGGTAGCGGGGGCTGTGCTTGCCATACCAGTGGTTGTGGTTTAGAGGCGAGATCGCCTTCTGAAGGGTTATAGAAGTAGGGAGTATGGACAGAAGAGAGTTGACTATCGGTGAATGGGCAGCGTAAAGTCGGCTCAAATGGTAACCGATAAGTTCATTACGGAACACCATTTGCCGAAGGGAGATATAACAGGTACCGTGACCAGGAAATACGCCAATCCTCCTGTGCAGGAAGTCTGCGCTGAAATCAGATTCGAAAGACCCGAGAACTGGGATTTAACTCTACCAGGCCTTATTTACCAGGCGCTGGGAGGAGAAGAGAAATTCCCTCACAAGGAGCAAGAGAGGGCTCTCGCCAAGTCTAGCCTCACGCTTGGGCCATCTAGTCTTAGACAGACAGCGGACCTCGTAGATCGAGTTAAGCTCTTCACTGACGACAGGACGACTGTCATTCAATTGAGTTCTGATCTACTGAGTGTTCATAAGCTCGCCCCGTACGACACATGGGAGGCTTTCGCGCCAGTCATTGGGGAATCACTCAGTGAGTATGTGCGATATGCGCAACCCAAAGCCTTAGCCGGATTAAAGCTCTACTATGTGGATAGAATAGAACTTCCTTGCGGGATCGATGGGATTGGTCAGTATCTCAATTTGGCCCCTTACGCTGGCCCTGAACTCATGGAGTCAGAGCAGTTTGACACATTCATCAGTGGGATATGCAGTCGCCATGAAGGAGGCAGAGATGCGCTGCGCATGGAGCTTCTGACGGTCGCCCCAAGTGAGTCCTCAAAGCTACATCTGCAACTGCTTTCGCTCTACTTTCTAGTTAATATAAAGAGCGTCCCCCTGGAAACGCCCGAGATCATGACATGGCTTAAGACCGCACATGACAACGTGTCCAGGGCATTCGAGTCCTGTATCACAGATAACACTCGAGCGTTATTTGGTGAGGTAATGACCTAGTGAAGAATAATAAGTGTGCAGTAGGATATGCGGAAGAAGATAGCGGCGTTCTGGCCAGCCTGATGCTGCAGAGCGGCCTCTCGGAGTGGGGGGAGTGGTCGGAAAAGCCGTCTTCGCTCATAATGAACTCTGCGACCACTTCCGGCGACATTTCGCAATCAGGTGGGGAAGCGCACCTAGATTGTCTATTATCAGTGCGCCCCCGAACTAGCGAATGCTCATTTGAGGTGTCAGTCAATCGCTCTCCTGACTTGCCCGAGATATATGAGAGACCAGAAAATGCAGTCTTAGAGCATTTGTCTCAGCACCCATCAATCATTGGTCTGTTGGCGAGAGCAGCGTCGAAGACCGTCCAGTACTTCGGAAGTGATATACGTCTGGCGCTTGAACTAATCCATGATCCTGAGGATTCCGGAGCCGGCCCCACATTGTACGTGGTTATCGGGACTGAGCTGCCTTGGGAAGAATCGCTGAAGGCTCTGCGCAGATTCGACAATGAGTGGTGGCTTGAAGCTTCTCAGGGATTAGATACACCCCTCTGTATAACGACATGACGCCTGCGGCTGAAGCCTTCAATTGGGAAGATTATCTGACACTCGCGACGGAGCTAAGCGACCAAGAATCAGCGGATGAGCTGAGCGAGGCGAAGGCGCGTTGCTCGGTTAGTAGATGCTATTATGCGGCCTATTGGGCGGCGAGAACATATGCTGAAGCTGAGGGGTGCGTTGTTAGAAATGATCCCCATACGACAGTGTGGAAATGGTTCAGGAATAAGGGCATGGCAAAGGGAGCAATTGCCTCCGACGGGGACAGACTTACGGGCCGTCGCATCTGGGCGGACTACAAGCCAAATCCATATGGCCTCCCCGGTAAGGTCAGGAAAAGCTTGGATTTGGCCAGGGAATGCGTGGAGATGGCGAAGACAATTATCGGATGGGTCAAGGATCTCCCACCGCCAAATCGTGAGGGTGCCGGCCAGTAACTTAGAAGCACTCTAGACATCGCCAATCCCTCATTCAACCCCCAATACTCCCCCCAACACTCAATCGGGGGCAAAAGCGCTTCTATAGGCATTCTACGCGATCACCTCAGACCTCATTACTTGCCCGCCTGTTTCGCCTCGTGGCGGCCACTTTTCACCGGATGTGGGAGGTCCGGCGTCTCGCTGTCTTTCGGTGATTCACACCCATCTGAAATGTAACATTTTCGCAATCCCCTACATTTCCGCCTATTCGCCCTTCCCAAAACACTTCTCGGCAATTCGTCAATGCCCCTGCGAGAGATGAAGGCCGCTATCATCATTCGCGTCACCCATCCATAGCTCAGTCTCGTGGATTGAATGCAAGGAGTGCCAGTGCTGCGACGCAGACGAATTGTCCCGCAAGCAGCAAGAATGCGGTATCGCTCAGCATGAAGTCCTCGCAATTGCCAACGTGCTATAGGCTCTAATCATCTACTTCTCGCCTGGTTAGCATGGTTGCGGGCATTCAATGCTACGCTATCAAGGCTCTCTCGCTTCGTCCTCGTGCCCGCCCTCATATCGCTCGATGACGGCCGCGCCGACGGCGTCACCCCAGACGTTCACCGTCGTCCGGCACCGGTCGAGGAACCAGTCGATGACAAGTATCAGCGAGATGCCCTCTATAGGGAGGTTCACTGCACGAAGCACGATGATCATAGTAACGAGACCGGCTTGTGGGATTGCGGCAGCGCCGATTGCCGCCAACGTGGCGGTGAGGAAGATGATGATCAGATGCCCCATGCCCAGCTGGATACCGTATATCTGTGCGATGAAGATGGCTGCGACGGCCTCATATAGCGCCGTCCCGTCCATGTTGATCGTTGCCCCGAGAGGAAGCACGAAGTTCGAGATGTAGAGCGGCACTCCATTGCGCTCGCTCGTGCACTGTATGGTCACCGGCAGAGTTGCGGAGCTCGAAGCAGTCGAAAAGGCGGTCGTGAGCGCCGGCGCAGTATTCCTGGCGTATGTGCCGGCCTTCCGCTTCCCGAAGAAATGAAGAACCAACGGCAATATCACCAGTGAATGAATGAGAAGCCCAAGGATGACCGTCAGCGAATATTTGCCCAGGCGGGCGAGTTCTGGGCCAAAACCGGCGAAGCCTCCTGCGTTGGCAAGCCGGCCCGCGATGAGCGCCCCTACGCCCACGGGCGCGGCGAGCATCAGCAGCATAACCATCTTCATCACTGCCTCATTCAGGCCCTCGAATAGCCGGATTACGGGGCGGCCACGCTCGCCCAGCGTCAAGAGCACTGCACCGAAAACGAGGGAGAATATGATCAATGGAAGGACATCGTTATTGGCCATCGCCTTGAATAGATTGCGCGGAATCAGGCTGGTGATAACGTCAATCAGCACCTCGCCGATCGACCTCTTCTTGCCCTTGACCAGTTCGGTCACCGCGAGGTCCACTCTCAGGCCAACGCCCAGCGGTTTCGGCTTCGCAACCTCGTCATTGGCATCGGTCCAGCCCTTCACCGTGACGGTATTGTTATTAGGGCCGTGGATGCGCGATACGATCCCGCGTATGCTGCCCTGATCGAGCAGGGCGATCATATAGCGGTCGTCATAGGAGCGCGAGAAGCTCGAGTCCGCCAGTTTCAATGTATTGTCCGTTATGACATAGCCCTCCCGCTCCATCAATTGTCCACCGCGAAGCGCCACTCGCGCTGCCTCGGTGTCTGCACCACCAGGCGCAATGACGAGCACCAGAGCGATCCCCAGGGCGACCGAGAGAGCGGTGGTCGCCATGTAATAGACGAGGGTCTTTCCGCCGACGCCGGGAAGACGACGGATGTCGCCGATGCGGTGCACTCCAACGACCATCGATGCCATTATCAAGGGCACGACGAGCATCAGGAGCGCCTTGATGAAGAGGTCGCCCAGGAAGGCAACGGCGTCGCCTGCCGATGGCCAGAAACCGCCC
>JAFGIT010000151.1 GCA_016929465.1 Candidatus Coatesiibacteriota bacterium
CTTTTATGGAAATGAATTCCCCTAGCACATCACGACACTCAATTGTCATATCGACATCGAATCCGCCGTTTGCGTAGCTGAATAACCCTAACAATGGCAGAAGGCCCGGAACGATTCCGAGTCCGCAGAATGAGTATCCTCCCTTGCAGCTGATCTTGCGAATAACGCCGGTGATCTCGAATATCGGGTAGGTGTCCTTGGTTGCTATCTTCTCCGGTGCGATGAATCTGAAGAGCCCTTTTGTCCTGAAGTGCTTTTTGACGACCAGTTTCATCTGCTTACTGAGAGGCATTGCCTTGCCGGACGGCTTTTTATAGCATTTTGGGTATTCGTATGATGCGTATGGCACAAACCACATTAGACTGAGAAATGGGTCTTTATTGGCTCCGGACCTGTTGTCCACGAAGTCCCGCGCAACCGCAATCGGTATGGTGGGTGCATCTGTCAGTCGCATCTTCTCGGATGGTGGGGTGTAGCTGATTCTAGTGACCTTGTTCCAACCGCATCCGATGAAAAATAGCGCAATGATGATAATAGAAATAATGGACGACGATATGCACTTCCAACCTGCTGCTTTCACGTGTATTCCTCCTCAATTGTCCTCTGGAATCAGGATTCTCGTTGTCCCCGGCAGAGTCTCGGAGCCGCTCGAAAACTCTGCTTGCTAATCGGTATCGTCTGTAATGTCCGTGGTGGATGGCGTCGCCTCTGAAGAGACAGCCGTCGATTCCGTAGTTGTCTCGTTGTCGTCAGGTTGCGATTCGGCCTCGGCCTGTTCCGATGCAGCATCAGCAGAGGCCTTGCGCTCCCTCGATGTCCTTATCCGCTCAGCTGCATGGGCGTTGGTCTTTTCGAGTTTGAGTACCTTGCCGTAATAGAACGCGGCCTTGCCATAATCACTCGCGTCGAAAAAGGCGTCGGCTATCCGAGTATAAGTCGCGATTATCTTGCCGACTATCGCCTTGGCTTCTTCATTCCCCGGATCCTCTTCGAGCGTCTTCTGGGCGTAGTGGTATGCGCTTTCGTTCTCCGGCGTGGTATAGAACTTCTTGTCGAATGCGTCTGTGGCATTCTCGATCAACGAGGCGATCTTCTGAAGCCTCCCGAGCTTCAATCTTAGATCGGGCACTTCTGTGTTTTCGGGCTCGATCTCAACCACCTGGTCCAACAGCACTCCGGCCTCAGTTAGTTCCGATCCCTCAATGTGCTCTTTGGCCTTTTGAATTAGGGTTCGAATTGTTCTTTGCTTCTGGATTATCTTCAGAAGCTCCGCAGCAGCTGAGGGATCCCCCTTCGATGCCAGAACGGCCTTCGCTTCTTTCTCGGCTGAATCTAAATCCCCGTTGGCGATGAAGTCCTTAGCCTTTGCTATGTGGACGCCAGGATCCGGGGTGGGAGTCGTCACAACGACGATCTCTGATTTATCCTCATCCTCCCTCAAATCGTCGGAGAGGTATTCAGTGAGCGCTTCACGTGGTCTTGCAACATCCTTCGGGATCATGCTGATGAGCTTCGCGATCCCGAGGATCGCCCCGAGGAGCATTATGGCGACCAGGATAAAACCTATAGTGCGCTTCCTGAGCAGTTTACCCCTCAAGCTGGGCATTGCGGCAAGTGTCGTGGAATCCGAGGGCCGCATCTTGGGCTGGATTCTGCCCTCCAGCGCGTATGACATGATGATAAATGTCTCCCAGCGCTGCCAGTGCTTGGGATTGACGGCCTTCCTGACTATGTAATCGAGGCTGCTCGGGCCTTGTTCTGGCGATGTGATGAATGCTCCTGCCTCCGGTCCCTTGAACTCGGCCCTGCGAGCTGCCCGCCTAGGTTGCCCGGATAGCTCGGGGGCTTTTCCGGTTTGCATCATATTGAACAAGATGCCTGCGGCATATATATCACAGGATATACTATAAATTGGATAGCTCTTCTGCTCTGGAGCCAGGCATTCAGTGAGGCGTGAGCTCTCAACACCAGAGGCCTTTCTTCCTCCAGATGAATGAAGAAGCCAATCCTTCAACAGCCTCGACACGCCAAAATCACACAGATGCAGTTCACCATCTGAGCTGAACATGACATTGCGGGGCGTCAGGTCGTAGTGACCGAGTCCCTGCGAGTGGGAGGTGTGCATTGCAGAGCAAAGCTGAAGCATATATCGCTTTGAGGCCTCTGGAGAAAGCGGGCCGCTCTTCTCGATGGTCTCTTCCAGCGTCAGCCCACCCACGAAATCCGAGACTATGGCGACCTGGTCTCCTGAGACTATGAAGTCCCTGTAACGGACGATGGCGGGGTGCTTAATAGCGCCGATTGCATCGATGCTCTTTCGCAGTTCCCTTATGAGCTCTCGGTCAGAGGCGAATACGGGCCTCAGGATCCGGACCACGACCTTTTGGTCTATCTGCAGATCCTGTGCCTCATAGACCATCCCGGTGGTGCCACCGGACTCGCGGCCCAGCCTTTTGCCGAGACGATATCTATTCTGGATAGTGGTTTGATTTTCCATTTTAGACGGGCCTTGGCCTTTTTAACGGATGATTTCAAAAACGCCGATGATTAATTAGGCTTATCTCCTGCCGGAGCGTCGGGCTTGGATGCTCCTTCGGTTTCCTCATTTGGCCCCTCTTCCCGATAGACTTCTGTGACCGCCCTGACCTCAATCCCGGCCTCAGTCAGCGCCTTCTTTATCTGGATAGCCTTTCCATCATTGGTCTTGACGACAAAATTCACCTTAGCAGGCAAGATCATCCCCTCGATATGCTCTTCATTCTCTACATGACTGATCAGCCAAATGGAGAACCACATAGCGGATCAAAGCCATTTTTCAACTCATTAACCAGAATAGCAATGTAGAGTTATGGACCGGTGTTGTCAAGAAAGGAGCGAGGCAAACGAGACCGAGCTAGCGTCGGGCGTTCAACTGTCTCCCGCCTAGAACCCGCTCGTCGGGATCTGGCCGAATAGATACTTGATGTCATCTTCCCGGAAGAGCAGGCCAATCCCGGCGTAGAATGAGCGTCGCTCCTCGTTCAGTATCTGGTCAACGCCCGCCGTTATGTAGAAGGCCTTGTATATATCGATGCGTCCGGCGAACTTCAGGTGCGGATCGTAATCATCGTCGCCGAAGTCGGAGGCCTCCAGAGTGAAGGTAAGCCGGTCTTCTATCAGGTCGAGATCACCAGCCACGCCGCCCTCGGACTCGATCAATCCACCTCGAAGCGTAAGTGGCCCAAATCGCCTCGCATACTGCAGACTGAAGAGCGGCTTCTTCTCTATTCGTCTCGTTTCGGTGTATTTGTGTGTTCTGACCAGTTTGACCAATCCGTCCTCCTCGGTCTCGGTCTCGGTGAGTTTGTATTCCTCGACCGTATTCTCCTGACCATAGGGGTCATTGGCGATTTCGAGAAGAAAGTATCTGTCCTCGCGTGGCTCGAGCTTCACGGTCAGGTAGTTCTTGAACTCGGACTCGTCCGTCAGATATTCGCCTCGATACCCCAGATAGGCCTTTATTCCGCTCATTCTGCCGAGGAACTCCTTCGCGGAGTCCATCGTCTCTCGGAAGCCTGACAGCGTCTTGGTGAGTTCCTCGTGGACGGTGTCCTCTTCGACGAGCTTGCCGATCGTGCCCTTTCCCTCCTTCACGTCCTTCGTAATGCCCTGAA